>NZ_VFBD01000021.1:0-234440 GCF_011319765.1 Pseudoalteromonas sp. MB47
CTGGAAACGATCCTTCACACACCAGGACACCTTCCTCTTGATCGGATCGACGTATGGTTTCAGGACGAAGCACGATTTGGCCAGCAAAATCCGACTACGCGCATTTGGGCTGAAACAGGCACTCGGCCACGGATTGTAAAACAACAGCAATTTGACTATGGATACTTATTTGGCGCGGTATGTCCAGCGACAGGCCAAACAGAAGCGTTAGTAAGTCCATTTGTAAATAAAGAAGCGATGACGCAGCACATGCGCCAGATATCACACGCGACACCTGCTGGAAGACATGCTGTCGTGATCATAGATGGCGCAGGCTGGCACACATACGATACAGCTGCAGAATTTAAAAACCTAACGCTTATAAAGCTTCCACCTTATTCACCAGAGCTAAATCCAATAGAGCAAGTATGGAGCTGGATACGACAGCATTGTTTATCCAATAGAGTGTTTTCGGGCTATGACGAAATTGTCGATGAAGTTTCAAAGGCATGGAATCACTTTATTTCAATCCCGGATCGAGTGAAGAAAATGTGCAATCGGGAATGGATTAAATTGATTTAATCTTTATGCGGAATGGTATTACAAGTTAGCAAGGGTAAAGTTGAACTGTAGTGTTGTTTAGTACAGAGTCACCCTCAGCATTAACCCAGTTCATTCCCCAGGTAGGTTGGGTAGAGCGGAGCGAAACCCAACATAATCCATATGACCTTCTTCATAACCCATGGTTAAAAATTCTTAAAATCTCTACTGGTCTAACAGGTTAGCGATCTCTAAAATGGCTTACTTCACCTTGCGCTAATTCGTCTTTTATTAATGAGCTTTATCTCTTCATTCTGCATGACGAATTACCACGCTGTTGGGTTTCGCTGCGCTCTACCCAACCTACGCCAGACCTTCAAGCTTTACCTTGCTAATAGAAAACTCTGAAGTGCCTCTGGCAGGGCTTTATTGTTTAAGGAGGCTCTGACCTAAACACCCACACCGCGGCTGATCGCTGACGGCTGAAAGCTGATAGCTCTGTGTTTGGTTTCGCTTCGCTCTACCCAACCTACGCCAGACCTTCAAGCTTTACTCTTGCAACTTTCCCCTCGCTAACTCTCGTTTATAACACTCATTCCCCTTGTTTTTGCTCTGCTTTGGCTAGTTGAATGTATTTTGTATCGACTAGTTGTGAGAGGGGAACAAGTTCGAAGCCTTGTTGTTGTAGTTCAGGGAGGGCTTGTTGTAGAAAAGCAACTGTTTCTGGGTAGGGGTGGGCAATGGCGATTGCGTAGTTGAAGTGTTCAGCTTTGCTTTTTAGTTCTTCAAGTTGATGTTGTAGCTGGCTTTGGGTGACATTGTTATCAAGAAATACATGACGAGATACGTTTGCGACACCGTATAGATTAGCAACGTTTTGTGCTTCACTTTGACTCGTTGTACGGCTATCTAAGAAGTATAAACCTCGTTTCTTTAATACTTCCATCGTCCATTTCATTGGCTCAGTAAGCTGTGTTAGCTCAGAACCCATGTGGTTATTGACCCCTTTTACTTGTGGTAAAGAGGCTAATGCATGGCCAAGGGTTGTTTGTAACTCTGACTTACTCATAGTATCGGTGAGCGCACCCGGACCAAGTGCTTTAGTTTTATCAAGCGCTTGCATGGGTACATGTAAAAGTAACTCTTTGTGGGTTTTACTGGCGCGCTCTGCAAATATTTGTGAATAGGGGGTATGGGGCAAGATCGAGAAGGTCACTTGCCCTGGTAAGTTTAATATTTCAAGATCGCGCTGATGGTTGCCTATATCATCAATTACTATGGCTATTTGCTTTGCTTGGCAGAATAGCGGTAGGCAACATACGGCGAGTAATAAGCCTTTTTTTAAGTTCACTTTTTGTAATTATTATATCCATTGTGAGCATTTACTTACTGCATAATAACGAGCTGCTTTGCTGTAAGTTGCTTTTTGTCTTGTCTATCTAGAAGTGAGCTAAAAAGCGCCAATTCTTGGATATTTTTTATTATAACGCCTTGGTCAATTTCTGAAAGCATTGTTTGATTAATACTCACATCTGGAGTGATCCCCTTCCCATCGATAGATTGACCCAAAGGTGTGTAATAACGTGCTGTAGTCAGTTTTAATGCGGTATTACCGTTACCTAGAGGTATCAATGATTGCACTGAGCCTTTACCAAATGAAATTTCGCCAATTAGCACCGCTCGTTGATTGTCTCTCAGTGCTGCTGCGAGTATTTCAGCTGCAGAGGCTGAGTTTTCGTTAATTAGCACGGCAATAGGAGCGCCACTGAGTATGTCGCCTTTATGGGCTTTAAACTTCTGATTAGCTTCATTAAAGCGACCTTTGGTGGATACGATGGTGCCGTTATCTAAAAACAGATCTGCAACTTCAATCGCCCCTTGTAATGTACCGCCAGGGTTATCGCGTAAATCAATGATTAAACCTGAAAGAGGGAAGCTATTGGTGACCTGCATTTTTGCAAGCTCTCGAGCAACATCGTGCAATGTATGATTGTTAAATGCATTGATACTGATCAGTGCAACGCCTGTATCTGCTAAATGGCCACTCACACTTTCTAGGTTAATTTGTTGGCGCTTAACCGAGAAATTAAGCTCAGTATTTGTCTCTCTTTTAACAACTACATCAACGGCGTTCTCACCGCTTTGGCGAATCAACTTAGCCACTTCTTCGATGCTTTTGTCTAAAATAGATTGTTGATTAATCGCAATAACTTCATCATTTACCTGAAGACCCGCAAGCGCCGCAGGTGAGTTATTAATAGTGTTAACAATATACACTCGACCCTCTTCAATTTTTACTTCTATACCGAGTCCTGTGTATCTACCATTAGTGCTACTGAAGATAGCATCGAGCTCAGTTTCGTCGAGATATTTTGAATATGGATCAAGGCGCTCGAATAACGCTTCGACTTGTAAGTTATCAGGTTGAGTTACAAATGCGTTTTGTAGCTTCAGATCATCAACATAATACGTATGAATATTAAATAGGATTTCGTTTAGTTGCTGATGCTGTAGTGATTGTAACGAGGGTTTTGCAACAACCTGAAACGATTGCAATATCAAGCATAGCAAGCTGACAAGTAATAGAAAAGACAGCTGAGTAAAAAACTTAGCTGGGGAAAAATGAGCATTGTAAGAGTAAGTTGTGTTTAGCATCAGCTGCTCCTCATAGAGTGCAGCTATTTAATCAATTAAATGCGTCTGCACCATTTTACAGGATTTACTGCGCGTCCTTTGTGGCGTATTTCAAAGTATAGACCAGGATCTGGTTGTCCGCCGCTTTGACCGACTAATGCAATTGTTTCGCCTTCTCTAACAAGGTCGCCAACATCGCGAAGAAGGGTTTGAGCGTGACCATATAAGCTCATAAAGCCATCGCCATGATCAATAGCGATAACCCAGCCAAAGCCATTTAGCCAGTCAGCGTAAACCACTTGGCCGTTCTGTACGCTTTTAACATTACTGCCTTCTTTGGCGCTGATAAGTACGCCTTTCCAATCTATGTTGCCGTGCTTGCGTTGTCCAAAGCGGTGGCGTAATGCTCCTTTGGTTGGCCAGTCGAGTTTGCCCTTACTACTTTGTAAGCCTAGTAATTCAACTTTTTCGTTTCGTTCTTGTTCAAGCTCTTCAATGGCGGTGATCAGGGTTTGCTCATTTTCTTTTAAATAATCAATTGAGCTCTTCGTTTCTTTTAACGCTGACTGGAGTTTATTGAGGTTAGTTTTACGCTCTTGCTGTGCATTGACTAGAGCTTGCTGGCGTCTTTTTTGCTCATCATATAAGGCAACTAGACGTTGTTTGGTTTTTTCAAGCTCAGCTTGGTTGTCTGCAATTTCTTGCTGCAGTGCTTTGAGTTCTTCAATTTGCTCAATACGTGCTTTATTTAAGTAATTATAATAACTTAGTGTACGCTCAATTTTGGCTGTGTCTTGTTGGTTAAGCAACATCTTTGAATAGTCATGACTACCCGCCATATAGGCGCTTTTTAGTTGTGCAGCTAATAAGGTTTGGCGTTGTGCTTGCTGGGCTTTAAGTTGCTCAGCTTTAGCTTGTTGTTCGCGTTGTTGTTGCTCATTTTCTTTAACAGATTGGGCGGCAAGGTTTAATGCTTTGGCATTTTTGGCGATGTCGAGCTCATGGGCGCGCAGATCTTTACGCATTTGGGCAATGGACTTGCGTTGACCTTTAAGCTCAGCCTCTGTTTTTTGTAAAGCTGATTGAATGTCTGATAAGTCTCTTTTGGTTTGATCTTCATTAGCAACAACCGTAGTTGCTACTAATGAAGTCAGTATTAAACCAGTTTTAAGGAAGTGGTTAATACATTTACTCATAGCTTATTTCAGCGTCATGATTGGTTTACCAGTCATTTCACTTGGCTGCTCTAAGCCGAGTAGGTGAAGCATGGTTGGAGCCACGTCACTCAGTGTTTTACCATCATGTGGTGTCGCATCACGGCCAACATAGATAAATGGCACTGGCTCACTGGTGTGTGCGGTATGTGCTTGGCCCGTTGCTGGGTTAGCCATTTGTTCAGCATTACCATGATCGGCTGTAATAAGCGCTTCACCACCATGTTCTTCAAGTGCTGCAACTACACGACCAATACAATGATCAACTGCTTCACATGCTTTCACTGCTGCTTCGAATACGCCTGAGTGACCTACCATGTCTCCGTTAGGGTAGTTACAGATGATGGCATCGTATTTGCCGCTAGCGATTGCTTCAACAAGTTTATCGGTCAGCATTTCAGAGTTCATTTCTGGTTGCAGATCGTAGGTTGCTACTTGTGGTGATGGAATTAGTTCGCGAGTCTCACCAACAAATTCATCTTCACGACCACCACTAAAGAAAAAGGTCACGTGTGCGTATTTTTCTGTTTCAGAAATACGTAGCTGTGTTTTACCTTGTTTCTCTAACCATTCGCCTAATACATTTGTTAAAGGCTCCGGAGCAAACGCAATCGGCGCTTTAATGTCTGCTGCGTACTCTGTCATCATTACAAAAGCGCTTAACTTAGGTGATTTTTTCTTATCAAAACCACTGAAGTCAGCATCAACAAAGGCACGAGTCATTTCACGTGCTCGGTCTGCTCTGAAGTTAGCAAAGATAACAGTGTCGCCGTCATTGATCTCTGCAGCTGCTTGGCCTTCAGGTACAACCGTTGTTGCAGCCACGAACTCGTCGTTCTCGTCACGTGCGTATGCGGCTTCTAGTGCGGTTACACCGTCAGTGTAGCTGTATTCAGCAATGCCACTAACCATAACATCATATGCAAGCTCTACACGATTCCAACGGTTATCGCGGTCCATTGCATAGTAACGACCAACAAGCGTGGCTAAACGGCCACAGCCAAGTTCTGCAAATAAGGCTTCGATGCGCTCAATTGAGGCTTTTGCACTACGTGGCGGTGTGTCACGGCCGTCTAAGAAACCGTGGAAGTAAACTTCTTTTGCACCGCGCTTAGCTGCAAGTTCGATTGTTGCAACAATGTGGTCTTCGTGACTATGAACGCCACCTGGGCTTAAAAGGCCCATGATATGCACGGCTTTGCCTGCATTTACAGCTTTATCGATATTATCAACAAGTGCAGGGTTACTATCGAACTCACCATCTTCAATGGCTTTAGTGATGCGAGTGAAATCTTGGTAAACGATTCGGCCAGCACCTAAATTTACGTGACCTACTTCAGAGTTACCCATTTGTCCTGCAGGTAAACCAACATCAAGTCCCGAACCTGAAATTAATGTATGTGGGCGGGTTGCCCAAAGGTTGTCGAGTACTGGGGTATTAGCAGCAAGTATGGCGTTACTTTCTGTGTCTTCACGGTATCCCCAACCGTCTAAGATCATTAATACCAATGGTTTTTTATGCTCTGTCATTATAGCTCCTGAAGATTGGCACTTATATATCACTAGCATACCGTGTTTTATGGTTTTGATCAGCTATCAATATGTCATATTAAAATATTTCACGCCCTAGCATTTTCAATTCAAGCACGTATACTTGCGTGGCAAATTTTAATTAACCCATGGCTATGCGCTGTGGTACCTAAATTTCTTAGTGGAAAACGCATGGATCAATATATTGAATTTATCTCGAATCATCCGGTTTTGAGCATTATCTGGTTGGCATTAGTTGCAATGCTGATCAGCAGTTGGTTTAAAAGTAAATTTTCGGCTATCCGTCAAATCAACCCACAGCAACTTACCTTGCTAATTAACCGTGATGATGGCCAAGTGATTGATATACGTTCACAAAAAGAGTTTAACTCTGGCCGTATTGCAGGCGCAACTCACTTAAATCCGGAAAAAGCAAAGCAATCTGATTTTTCAAGCCTTGAAAAGTTTAAGACGAAACCCATTATACTAGTATGTACCACGGGCATGACAGCCTCAGGTATCGCAACTGCAATGCATAAAGCAGGTTTTGAGCGTGTTTATGTATTAGCGGGCGGTATGGGCGCTTGGCAATCAGCTAGCTTACCAACAACGACCGGTCGTTAATAAGGCTCACTGCCCGATAGAGGAATTATTATGAGTAATGTTGTTCTTTACACAAAAGCATACTGCCCATTCTGCCAACGTGCTTTGGCGTTATTAGACAGTAAAGGTGTAGACTACACGAATATCGATATTGGTGTTCACCCTGAGCGTCGTGATGAAATGATCGACAAAGCAAATGGTGGTTACACAGTTCCGCAAATTTTCATTAATGATGAACATATCGGCGGTTGTGACGACATGATGGCAATTGAAGCGCAAGGCCTTTTAGACGCAAAGCTTAACGCTTAATAAATTTTAAATATAAAAACGAATACAAGTTAGGAATTACAATGAACGAAGAAAATCAAAACGCAGCAGCAGAACAAGCCGGCGCTCAATTCTCAATCCAACGCATCTACACAAAAGATGTTTCATTTGAGACGCCTAACTCACCTGCTATTTTCCAAAAAGAGTGGACTCCTGAAGTTAAGCTTGACTTAGATACTCGTTCTAACAAATTAGAAGAAGGTGTGTTTGAAGTTGTTCTTGCTTTAACAGTAACGGCTTCAATCGGTGAAGAAACTGCATTCCTATGTGAAATCCAACAAGCGGGTATTTTCACAATTGGTGAAGTTGAAGAAGTTCAACTTGCACACATGTTAGGTGCTTTCTGCCCGAACGTACTTTTCCCTTACGCTCGTGAAGCAGTATCAAACCTAGTTAACCGTGGTACTTTCCCACAATTAAACTTAGCGCCAGTTAACTTCGACGCACTATTTGCTCAATACATGCAACAACGTGCAGCTCAAGATCAACAGGCAACTGCAGACGCATAAGCTATGAGTACAGCACAATCAGCTGTTACAGTATTAGGGGCGGGGTCTTATGGCACCGCCCTTGCTATTTGCTTTGCCAGAAATGGCCACCCAGTTACTTTGTGGGGCCGCAATAGCGACGACGTTGCTACGCTTGCAGCTGAGCGAAAGAATCAACGTTATGTTCCAGATGTTAGCTTTCCTGAAACCCTCCAACTAGAAGCTGATTTAGAAACGGCAGTTAAAGCAAGCAAGATCATTTTGGTTGTTGTGCCGAGTCATGCTTTTGCTGGCACGCTGCAAAAAATCAAACCTTGGTTGTCAGAAGGTGCTGAGGTTGCATGGGCTACCAAAGGTTTAGAGCCAAATACAGGGCGTTTATTGCAAGAAGTAGCGGTACAAGAGCTAGGAGATGATGTTCCTCTGGCTGTGCTTTCAGGACCTACGTTTGCAAAAGAAATGGCAATGGGGTTACCAACCGCTATTTCGGTATCGTCGACTTCTAAAGACTTTGCTAAGCAATTAGCTGACCTTTTACACTGTGGCCGCTCATTTAGGGTGTATAACAATGATGACTTTATTGGAATACAGCTTGGTGGCGCAGTTAAAAATGTCATTGCGATTGGCGCAGGTATGTCTGACGGTTTTGGCTTCGGTGCCAACGCACGTACTGCTTTAATCACTCGCGGTTTAGCTGAGCTATGCCGTTTAGGTTGTGCATTAGGTGCCCGTTCAGATACCTTTATGGGTATGGCCGGCCTTGGTGACTTGATCTTAACCTGTACAGATAACCAATCTCGTAACCGTCGCTTTGGCCTTGCTCTTGGCAAGGGTGAAGGCGTAGAAGCTGCGATTGAATCTATTGGTCAGGTTGTTGAAGGCTATAGAAATACCAAAGAAGTGTATTTACTTGCTGAGCGCACTGGTATCGAAATGCCAATAACGGAGCAAATTTACCAAGTGCTTTATGAAAATAAAGATGTAAAAGAAGCTGCGATGGCACTACTTGGCCGTGAGCAAAAATCTGAATAATTTAGATTGTGCACTTTTAAATAAAAAACGCGATTTATTAATCGCGTTTTTTATTTAAAGTATATTTCTAATCATTAGCTTGATTGTTGCTTTTTTAATTTTTCGTTAATAAATTCGCTAACTTGCTCAGCTTTTAATGGCTTACAGTAATAATAACCTTGTTGAAAATGACAGCCCATAATATGTAGCATGTAGGCTTGTTCTTCTGTTTCTACTCCTTCGGCGACCACATTAATATCTAAATATTTAGCTAGTCGCACTATGGTGGCGGTGATATTACGATCTTGGTCGTTTTTATCGATGTCTTTTACGAATGACTTGTCAACTTTTAGCGTATCAATAGGAAAGCGTTTTAAGTAACTGAGTGATGAATGACCTGTTCCAAAATCATCTAGTGCAATATGTACACCTAGTGATTTTATACGTTTCATTTGCTGCTCTGCAAACTCAGGGTTATCCATCATGGCGCTTTCTGTGATCTCGAGTTCTAAGCAATGTGCTGGGACGTCAAATTTAGCCAAATTATCAACGAGTGTTTCTATAAGACTACTTTGTTGAAAGTGTAGGGCTGAAATATTAATAGCTACATTACCAAACGAAATGTTTTGTTTTCGCCACTGTGCCAGTTGATTAAGTAGTTGTTCCATTAGTAATTGGGTAAGCGGAATAATGGCACCATTTTGTTCAGCCAGCGGAATGAACTCATCGGGGTTAATCACACTGCCATCTTCTTGTGGCCAGCGAACTAATGCTTCAAAGCCGTATAACTGATTATGCTGGGCATCAAACTTAGGCTGAAAATAAAGCTCAAACTCATTGTTGTTGATAGCTCTAAATAAAGCGCTTTCTTTGGTTAACTCGGTTGGGTCGAGTGTGTGGCGGTCTTTGTCAAAAAATTGATATGTATTATGGCCCATTTTCTTAGCATGATTCAAAGCACTGGTTGCGCTGCGCATTAAGTATTCACAGTTGTAGGCGTTGTCTGGATAGATAGCAAGGCCGCAACAGGCAGATAGCGAAGTCTCAAAACCATCCAACATAAAAGGGGTTTTGAATTGCTGCAGCACGATGTCTGCGGTCTTTTTGGCGAAGAATACCGTTTTACCTGAGTAGAGATAGGGCGGCACAAGAATCGCGAATTCATCTGCGCCGAGCCTTGCAATGGTAAAAGCTGAGTTGAGTGCGCCAGTAAGACGGCAAGCAACTTCTTTTAATAAAACATCTCCAACAGTATGGCCTAAAGAGTCGTTTATTTTTTTGAAGTTATCTAGGTCGATAAATATGATTAGCAAGCTTGGGTATGTGTCGTTACAGGCTTTAATTGCTTTTTCGAGCGACTCTATAAAAATGGCGCGGTTTGATAAACCAGTGACAGTATCTTTGGTTGTAAGTTTGAGCATAGTTCGCTCATTATTCTTGCGGGCTGTTATATCTGAAAATACTCCGACATAGCGAACTGATTTTTTGAAAAAGCGTGAAGTCGTAATTTTAGTAATGGATAAATCAAGGGCGTAGGGTTTGCCATTTTTACGGACATTCCAAATTTCACCAGACCAATAGCCATCATCTATAAGCTCTTGCTTTATAATTGCTTCTAATTGTTGGTCACGGCCATTAGATGTATGTGCTTTAAATCGTTTACCGATGACATCATCCTCGCTAAAACCTGAGATTTCGCTAAATGTTCTATTAACCTCAATGATATTGAACTCATCATCAGTAACCCAGACAGCGTCTTTCGATTTTGAAAGTAACGCATCAACAAAAACCAATCTCTGTTTTTTACGCTGTAGAGCAATACTAATAATTATCACTACTGCGATGAGTAATAACAAGGTAAGTGCTGCGGTGATAACATAACTTGTTAAAGCAATCGGTGGGTTGGAAGTGAAAACTGTTGCAGCACTGGCAAAGTGCTGTAACAGTAAAATGATACAGCACACTAGGGTGAAAATACGCATTACTTTCCATCTAAAGTATTAAATCAGCCCTTTTAGATTAGTATATTAAAAAAGGTCGTGCTAAATAATTAGTGGATAATTTTAAATCACATTTTCAGTGAATTATTGACCGTTCACAAACCCTAATTGACGCCAAGATTCATAAACAAATACAGCCACTGAGTTAGATAAGTTCATGCTACGGCTGTCTTTTTGCATTGGAATGCGTACACGTTGTTCTTTCGGTAATGATTGAATGAGTTCATCAGGTAAGCCACGCGTTTCTGGCCCAAACACTAAACAATCGCCGGGTTGATATTGTGCTTGATGATGAAATTGGCTGCCCTTTGTTGTGCAAGCATAGACTTTTTTTGGTTGGCATTTTTCAAGGTATGCTTCAAACGAGGCATGGCGCTGTACATGGCTAAACTCATGATAATCAAGGCCAGCTCGCTTTACACGTTTATCATCCCACTCAAAACCAAGGGGTTCAATTAGGTGTAACGCATAACCTGTGTTTGCGCATAAGCGAATGATATTACCCGTGTTTGGTGGAATTTCTGGTTGGTACAACACAATATCAAGCATGTGAATCTCATTTTAAAGGATTTGATCTGCTGCTGAGTATACACGAACTAGAAAGAAAAGATGATATACTCAATACAGTTACTCACTTAAGGTAAGTTGTTGTGCAGCATCGTAGTTACGAGTTTTGGGTTAAAACAGCGAGTCTAGTCACCATTGTTATGGTGAGTTTAATGATTGCTGCAAAAAGCTGGGCATGGCTTGCATCTGGCTCGGCATCAATGCTGGGTTCTTTAACTGATTCGTTAATGGATATCACCGCATCACTGATGAGTTTTTTAGTGCTTGGTTATGCACTGCGTCCTGCTGATGACGATCATCGCTTTGGTCACGGTAAAGCCGAAGCATTAGCAGGGCTTGCACAAGCCGCTTTTATAGCAGGTTCTGGTTGCTTCTTGGCGTTTCATGGTATTGAGCGCTTATTTAATCCGGTAACTTTAAAGCATTCTGACCTTGGTATTTGGGTCAGTATTTTCGCTATTGTTTGTACGCTCGTGGTGGTGTTTGTGCAAACTAAGGTGATCAACCACACCGAATCAATTGCCATTAAAGCAGACTCGATTCATTATAAAGGCGATTTAATCTTAAATTTGGCCGTACTACTGGCAATTGTGTTAGCTAAGTACGGTGTTGCTTATGCCGATCCATTATTTGCTATTGGTGTGGCTGTTTATTTACTTTATAACAGTTGGGACATTGCTCGTGACAGTGCTGATCATTTAATGGATAAAGAGCTGCCAGATGAAGAAAAAGCAGAGATACTCGCCATTGTGAATAGTCATCAAGACGTATTTGGCGCCCATGATATTCGCACCCGCCAAGGTGGTAAAATTAAGTTTATTCAGATGCATTTAGAGCTGGAAGACTCTTTATCATTATTAAGAGCACATCAAGTTGCTGATGAAGTAGAAGCGTTAATTCAAACGCATTTTGATTGCGAAATGGATATTTTAATGCACTTAGACCCACTTTCAGTAGTTAACAAAACACGTCAAAGTTCTGCACAAAATTGATAAAAATCACAGAGTACTGCTTGTCTGATCTCGTCGCGTTCACACAATAACTCGTGGCGAGCTCCTGCGTAGCTTTTTATTTGTGCTTGCTTTTGTCTATGAGTAAGTGCAAATTGCGCAGCGTTATCGACTACGGTATCTTGCTCTGCGCTGGCGATAAACAAAGGAATATCGACTTTTTTATCCACTAAAGAGGCAATAAAATCAAACGACGCATTAAGCCAACCATAGGTGACGCCACCTAGTTGTAAATCACCTTCTGCTGCATACAGCTCTCTGAACAGCTTATATCGAATTTCACTACTGGTTAGTTCATTAGCTGCAAAGTCGACGGGTAAATAATCGCTTTGGCCAAATGCGTAACTGCGGCCAAGACCAAGTAAGGATGCAATTTTAGCAGCCAGTTTTGCTACAGGCTTTGGCGTGCCTTTGGTATAGATATCAAACATCGGCGCTGATAAAAAAGCACCCGCAAATTGATGCTGATAGCGCGATAGGTAATCATAGGCAATAGCACTGCCCATAGAATGGCCAAGCAAAACCTGCTTTCCTTGCCAGTGTTGCTGCACCACTTTTTCTATAAATACAGCAAAGTCATTTGCGTAATCAGTAAAGCGATTTACATAGCCCTTATGAGTGTTTTTTAAATGACGATAAGAGCGACCTTGCCCCTGGTGATCAACACTAAAAACTGCAAAGCCATTTTGATATAGCTCCCACAGCAACTCTTTGTACTTAATTAAAGACTCTATTCGGCCAGTACTGATAACGATGGCCGTTTTTGCTTGCTGAGGAATAGCATAGCCGTAATAAAGCTTGCCATGAGCGGTGCTCAGAAAGTCTTGCTTTAATTGCTCAGAAAAAAACTGGTTAATATTAGGTAGGTTACTAACAAGACTTGCTTCGCTACTGTAAAACATTTACTCACTCTTAAATGGGAGACGGATGTTTACGCATAGTCCGCCATGTTCTTGGTTTTCAAGTGTTAGTGTACCATCATGTGCTGAGATAGCATTCTTTGCAATTGCAAGACCTAAGCCTGTGCCGCCTGTGCTTCTATCGCGAGCATGTTCTTGGCGAAAGAAGGGTTCACATAGCCTTGCAAGGTTCGCTTCATCAACCCCTTTACCATCATCACAAACAGTAATGTAAATAGCATCTGATTCAACTAAGCCTATTGAGATTGAATGTTCTGCGTATTTAATGGCATTACGTAGTACATTTTCAAGTGCGCTGGCTATTAAGGTTTCATCGCATTTTAAATCGGCAGTTAGTGTACCATTGACAATAAGCTCTTTGTTGTTTTGCTTGGCTTCAAATTGAGCATCGTTAAGTACATGATCAACAATCACTTGTAAAGACTGCGTACTCAACGCTAGGGTTTGGCTTTTGGCTTCTAAGCGAGACACTTGAAGGACATCGGCAATCATTTTATCGAGCTGATTGGCCTCTTTTTCAATGCGTTCTAAATAAGTTTGTTGGGCGTCATCAGCTTGCATTTGTGCAAGGCCTGTAGCCATTTTTAAGCGTGTTAATGGTGAACGTAGTTCATGAGAAATATCTGCTAGTAGTCGTTTTTGAGCGCTAATAAGCTGCTCAAGTTGAACCGCCATGGTATTAAAGTCACGACCAAGTACACCTAACTCATCTTGACGAGTAGGAGATACATCGGCACGAGCTGTTAAATCGCCATGAGCCAGTTTTTTTGCGGTTTCTTTTAAACTATTAATAGGTGCAATTAAGTTACGGCTAAAGAAGAAACTGAGCATCAATGAGGCGATTAAAGCAATAAGCAGCTTGAGCCAAACAGGCATTAGCCATAGGCTGACAAAAAACGGTTTCTTGCGTTTTTCATCGATTTCATAAAGATAAAATTTACCTTCGGGTACATTCAAAGCTACCGGTCCGTAGGCTTGGTATTCGTCGGTAAAAATAATTTGCGGGCGCATATATTTGGTAAAGTTCAGCAAGCTTAAATCAATCTCTTTGGATACAGGTTCGCTAAGCATTTCAACACCATGCACCTCACCATTTAAGTACAGTAATTTATGCTTTGATAAGCGCGGATGAGATAAAACCTCTTGAGTTGATTTTCCGTGTTTAGCAACAATGCGTTCAATACTTTTAGCAGTGTACTCAAGATTTTTCAGCATGGGTCCACGCAGGTCGTCATTGCCGACATTGCTCGTTAACTGGCTTAAAAACACCAGTATTGTGATAGTCGCTATGACAGTAACCCAAAACCAAGCAAATATTTTTAAAAACAAATAATGGCGGGGATGCTTTAGCCAGCTTGGAGTTTGCATATTATTCGCCTTGTATTAATACATAACCACTGCCGCGCATGGTTTTGATCCGTTCATTACTAACGTGTTCTGCAATCTTTTTACGGATGTTGCTGACATGCATATCGATTGAACGGTCAAAAGGAGCAAGGCGTCTACCAAGGACTTGCTCACTTATTTGTTCTTTGCTGATCACTTCACCGGCATGTTGTACTAGCATGGCAAGGATCTCATACTCAGTGCCGGTTAGGCTAAGTACGTTGTCTTTAACAGAAGCCTCACGAGTTGCGAAATTAACATTGATGCTGTTAACACTCAAGGAGCTGGCCTGTTGGTTCGATAAGCTGTTGATATGCTCGATGCGACGGGTAATTGCTTTAACGCGGGCTAGCAGTTCTCTGTGGTTAAATGGTTTAGGAATATAATCATCTGCGCCTAGCTCTAAACCAAAGATACGATCAAAGTCTTCGCCTTTCGCGGTTAGCATGATCACCGGAGTAAGCTTATGTTGTCTTAACTGCTTTAGCACCTCAAAGCCATCCAAAGAGGGTAGCATCACATCAAGCAATATTAGCTCATAGTTATGCTTTATAGCTTGTTTTAGGCCTTCAGCGCCATCATGAACACACTCTACTGTAAAACCTTGTGCTGATAAGTACTCGCTGAGTAATTCGCACAATCCTGTATCGTCGTCGATCATTAATAGTTTCATTCTGACACCCAGCTATTTATTTCTTTAAGGTTATTTTACTCAGTAAATTGTGTAAAAGTGAATCTTTACACAACCTTTACACTGGTTTGCGTTCCTTTGCATTGAATTAGTTATAGTTAACCCATCAGTCGGAAACGACAACAGAGCACAACCCAACAAAAGGTAATGATTATGACTATTTCAAATAAGCTTTCTAAATTCGTACTTGTTTGTGGTTTAGCAGCAGCGAGTGTCGGTGCTACTTCAGCAATGGCGAAAGGTGACTTTAACCGTGGGATGAATCCACAAGCACGTTTTTTACTTTCTGAGCGTGGTATTGATAAATTACAGCTTACAGAAGATCAGCAAACGCAACTTAAAGCGATTTTTGCCGAGCAGAAAACACAATTTGCAGCACTGCGTGGTGATAAAGATGCAATGAAAGCCGCTCGTACTGCACACAAAGAGAAAATGGATGCGTTATTAGCAGCTAAAACATTTGATGAAAATGCCGCATTAGAACTAATTAATGCGCGTCAAGAAAAAGGCCAGCAGTTTGCAATGCTAAAAATGAAATCTGACCATGCGATTTGGCAGGTTTTAAATGCAGAACAGCGCGAAAGCTATCAAGAGATTAAAAAGCACCTGCGTAAAAAAGGTCACAAAAAGGGTCACCATGGTCCACGCGGAGAGCGCAAAGGTGAGCGTTCTGAAGGTTAATACCAAATTACTATTAATATAAAAAATGCGGCAAATGCCGCATTTTTTATATTTGACGCTTTATTCTTTAAAGAATGAATCATCGTTTTTAGCTAGCATCGCTTCGATATCTTCAATCATATCTTGGCTCAAATCATTAGCATTGCTAATTGGGCTAGAAATTTTATTGTTCTCAAACGACCACTCACCTAAATCTATTAGCTGGCAGCGTTTTGAACAAAATGGGCGATGTGGACTTTGTTCTGACCATTCTACTTTGGCTTTGCATGTTGGGCAGTCTACAACTGTTGGCATGATATCACTCTTAATTAAGCACTTTCGTCAGATCTTACTGAACAGTTAGTTGAGAATCCAGTAACGAATTTGTTTAGAAACTCGTTACTCGGTTTATTTCAGCCAGAGAGGTAACACCATCGGCGGCTTTTTTCAGGCCTGATAAACGTAGATCATTAAAGCCTGAGCGTAGAGATACTTCAGCGATTTCGAGTGAGTTACCACCACGCATAATAATTTGCGCTATTTCAGGGGTAATTTGCATTACCTCGTAAATACCAACTCGACCTTTATACCCTTCAGTACAGCTGTCACAGCCTTTTGGTGCGAATAACTGAACCTCATTGAGCTTGTCTTTATCAAAACCTTGGCGAATCAATTCTTCATCAGGGAGTGTTTCTGGTGTTTTACACTTAGGACAAAGTCGTCTTGCTAGACGCTGCGCAATAATAAGACTGATTGAACTTGCGACGTTATAAGCAGGAACACCCATATTTAAAAGACGAGTAAGGGTTTCTGGTGCTGAGTTTGTATGCAGAGTCGATAATACCAAGTGACCTGTTTGCGCCGCTTTTATTGCAATTTCAGCGGTTTCAAGGTCACGGATCTCACCAACCATGACGACATCGGGATCTTGTCGTAAAAAGGCCTTCAATGCATTAGCAAAGGTCATGTCTGCCTTTGGATTAATTTGTACTTGGTTAATCCCTTCAAGGTTGATCTCTACTGGATCCTCGGCAGTACTGATATTGCGCTCTGGCTGGTTAAGAATATTCAAACCAGTATAAAGTGATACGGTTTTACCAGAACCTGTTGGACCGGTTACTAAGATCATGCCCTGGGGCTGTTCAAGTGCATCCATGTAGAGTTTTTTCTGCTCTGGTTCATAACCAAGTACATCGATACCTAGCATAGCACTTGATGAGTCGAGAATACGCATTACGATTTTCTCGCCCCAAAGGGTAGGTAGCGTACTTACACGGAAGTCGATACTTTTACGTTCAGTGATTTTAAGCTTAATACGACCATCTTGAGGTTTACGCTTTTCTGCAATATCAAGTCGAGACATAACCTTAATACGCGCCGACAAACGGCTCGCTAAGCTATTGGGTGGACTTGCCATTTCATGCAAAATACCATCGATACGAAAACGTACACGGTAACGGTGTTCATAAGGTTCAAAGTGTAGATCCGATGCACCTTTTTTTATCGCATCCATCAAAATTTTATTGATGTAGACAATAATAGGCGCATCGTCTTTGTCTTCATCTTTGCTGGTTAAGTCTTTAGGAGCTTCGGTTTCAAGATCGCCAAGTTCTTTAAACTCATCTTCACTTAAGTGTAAACCGCCTGCAGCATCAAGTAATTGTTCTATTTTATTTTCGAGCTGAACGTAATCAACAACAACTACTTCACATGAAAGACCAGTACTAAATTCAAAGTTTTCAAAGGCTCCGTAATCGGTTGGATCCGAGGCGGCAATGTAGAGTTTACGGCCTTTTTTCACTAAAGGCAGAATGTGGTGTTCACGAATGAGTTTGTCTTTAACAAGTTCTTCAGAAATGTGTGATACATCAAAATCTTTGATGTCAAAATAAGGGACTCTGAAAAGATCTGTGCATTGCTCTGCTAGCTCATGGCCAGCCATACCACATGTTTTAGAAATTAGCTCCGCAGTCGAGCTGTATTCGCGCTGCTTTGATTTTACGGTCTCTGCATCAATGCGACCTAGAGTGATAAATTTTCGAAGTAGCGGTGAGTTAATATTCATTGCGCACCTAGTTTGATCCTTTATTTGCCACAATCTAACAGAAAAAGTAAAACGGTTACATCAGTCTTGTCTGATTTTGGAAAAATTGCAAAATAAATTAACCATAAACTCAAATGTTTAGCTAGTTAATTGGTACTTTGGTATTGTTTTTCTGTGGCTGCTTTTTTACAAAAATAAGTATTTAAATCAATAATATCGTTAAATTAAAGTCAGGTATTTCTCATGCAACTTTTGTACATCAATTTTTACCTCAGAAAGAAGGCGGTTATTATCTAATGTATCTGTCGCTTTTTGTTGCTTATCTGCTCTGGGCATTTGTGAAGCGATGATTTGCTTAGCTAATTCAACAGAGATATTGTCTCGAGCTGTGGTTCTCGTTATTTGCACTTCAACAGGAACATCTATCAATAGAGTATGATCACAGAATTGATCTAGGCCATTTTCAAAAAGTAGAGGCGCAACTAATATTACATATTGGCTGGTGGCTTGCTGTAATTGAGCGAGCATTGACTCTCTAATAAGTGGATGCAATAAATTATTTAGCCATTGCTTTTGTGATTCATCAGCAAAGATAATTGCTCTTAGTTTTGCACGATCAAGGCTGCCATCAGTAGTGAGTATCTCCTCACCAAAGTGTTCAGTAATTTTTTCAAGTCCCGTTGAGCCTGGCTCAACGACCTCTCTAGCCACGATATCAGCATCAACCACTTGAATGCCAAGCTCTTCAAACATGGCGCTTATTGCACTTTTCCCTGATCCGATTCCACCCGTTAATCCTAAAATCCAGCTTGCCATAATCAGTAGCCCAAATAATTAAAGTAGTAAGCTTGAATTTGCTCACCCCAAAGCAAGGTTAGCCAACCGGCAATGGCAAGGTAGGGCCCAAATGGAATTGGAGTGGTTTTATCTTTACCTTGAATAATGATTTGCGCAATACCGATGATGGCACCGACCACACTTGATAACAGCACTATGGTTAAAATATCTTGCCAACCTAATAGCGCACCAAACACAGCTAATAGTTTAAAGTCGCCATATCCCATACCCTCTTTACCTGTGGCTAACTTGAATAGCCAGTAGACACTCCACAAGCTTAAGTAGCCAATTGCTGCGCCAATAATAGCGTCGCTTGGAGCAATGGTAATATCCATAGTGGCTGCAATCAGTGCCAACCATACTAAAGGAAGGGTTAGTTGGTCGGGTAGTAGCATGTGATCTATATCGATAAAGGTTAAAGCGACTAAAACCCAGGTAATAAATATATAAAGCAGAGCAAGCGTTGTTGGGCCAAAAACAGCAGCAACAATTAAACTTAAAACCGCCGTAAGCATTTCAACAATAGGGTAGCGTACAGATATTGGTGATTGACAATTTGCGCAGCGACCTTTTAATAATAGCCAACTTAGCACAGGGATATTTTGCCAAGCTTTAATCGGAGCCTTGCATTTTGGGCAGGTTGAATTAGGTTTTACTAAATTAAAGGGAGCTTGTTCTGTTTGCTGTTTTGAGCTGACTTCATCGGCCAATACAATACGGCATTCCGTTTGCCATTCTCTTTTCATCATCAGTGGTAAACGATAAATCACCACATTTAAAAAGCTACCAATACATAGGCTTACTAAGCCCACAGTTAAAAAATAAAACCACTGCTGACTTTGCATCGCAGTGGTTATATCAAGAAAAAAGTTTTCCATTAAAATACCTAACATCTGACCATTTAGAGGCCGAATTTATTTCGCTGTGTTGAACTGTTTTTATTATTTATTTTATGTAGCAAGTTATCAACTAGCGTTTTGAGTTTTACTTACAGTCATGTGTTAAATCACCGACCCTAACTGGAATATAGGCAAGTACATAGCAACAATTAAACCACCAACCAGCACACCTAATACAGCCATAATGAGTGGCTCAAGTAAGCTTGATAAACCGTCAACGGCATCATCAACCTCTTGCTCATAAATAGTTGCGACTTTAGCAAGCATGCCATCAAGTGAGCCAGACTCTTCACCAATGGCTACCATTTGGATCACCATATCGGGGAATATTTTAGAGTTACGCATTGCCCAGTTCATTAAATTACCAGAGCTCACTTCTGCTTTAATTTCTAAAATAGCATAGCGATAAACCGCATTACCAGAAGCACCCGCAGCAGAGTCAAGTGCATCAACCAGAGGTACACCAGCAGCAAACGTAGTTGATAAAGTACGAGCGTAACGCGCAACCGCCGCTTTATTCAAAATCATACCAATAACGGGGAGTTTTAATATGGCTCTATCGTTAGCATCTCTGAGTTTTTTACTTTTTAATAAAGCTTCTTTATAAGCAAAACCTGCGGCGATAATTACAATTAGAATTATCCACCAATATTCCTGCATGAACTCAGAAATACCAATCACCATTAAAGTAAAGCCCGGCAACTCAGCGCCAAAACCGTTAAAGATATCTTGGAATTGTGGCACTACAAATATAAGTAGAATAGAAGTTACAATGACTGCGACCACCAAAACTGCAATTGGATAAAACATGGCTTTTTTAATTTTTGATTTTAACGCCTCGGCCTTTTCTTTATAAAGCGCAACACGGTCAAAAATTTTATCAAGGGCACCCGACTGTTCACCTGAGGCCACTAAGTCGCAATATAAATCATCAAAATAGCGCGGATGTTTACGGAGTGCTTGAGAAAGTGGCACACCGGCTTTGACTTCATCACCTATGCCTTCCATTAATTTAGTAATACTTTTATTTTTTGTACCGCTCCCGATCATCTCAATAGTTTGGATTAGGGGAACACCAGCCATCAGCATAGTGGCAATCTGTCGTGTAATTAAAGCGATATCTTTTGGCGTAATTTTTTGTACAGATTTAATGCCAAATAAAGGTTTTGGTTTTCGTTTTACTTTAGAAGGAGTAATCCCTTGTTTTCTAAGTTGTGCTTTGACTAAGGCAATACTTTGCCCTGAAAGTTCACCTTCAAGTTTTTTACCTCGAGAGTTAACACCTACCCATTGGAAAGTATCTAAGCTCTTATTTTCAGGTTGTTTTGCCATTAAAATTCCTTAAGCGTAAATTTACAGTATTCCAATGAGAACTTACCGTCAGCCCAAAAATTAGGGCCAGGGAAGCTATTATCTTTACAGTTGTGAGTTAAAAATACAGAGACTAAATAAACAAACAAAGCCGGTGCTAAAATTACTTGAAGCCATCGTTTACTATTTATACCTTCGCTTTTTTCGATATTAGTAATTAGTACGCCAAAAAATATTAGTAAAAATGTCTGTGATATTGGCATTACGATTACACCAGAAAAAAGTGAAAGTACTAACATACTTATAAATGACAGTAAGCATATCTGGTGCTCTATTAGTATCGTTGTTCTTCTACTTTTTATAGCGTTGGTTTTTATAACTTTGAGTGTAAATATTACTATAGCAATTGTTGAAATTGCACCTATTTCATAAGTCAATTGAAGAAGGCTGTTATGCGGGTGGCGAACTCCAAAGTCATAATTGAAATAGCTTCCAAAGCCACTACCTAAAAATACCTCTTTAATACTTAAATTGCCAATCAGCTCATACCAAATTCCTATCCGGTTTGAACTTGATGTTCTAAATGTATAGTCCAAAATTTGGCTAGAGCTTAGGAAATGAATATAAAAACTGAATAAAATAACACCTACTAATACGCTGACTAAAATGACTTTAATTTTGTTGTTAATTATTTTTAAATAAATACCTAAGAAAAATATAGTCATAGCAGCAAGTATGGCACCTCTAGCCCCTGTAAGTAATAAAAAACTTACATTTAAAGCTAGAGTAATAAAAGCAATGTTTGAGATTTTTTTATCATTGAGATAGTAAATTATTATTGGAATTGAAAGTACTTGTACTTGATTAAAAAAACGTATGTTGTTAAATCCGTATACTATGTTATCAGCGGTGGTGCTCAAGTCTAAATATAAAGATATTGATAAGTTCAAAATTGAGCAAGATATAATAATTAAATTAAAAAAGAATAACCCTAAAAAAGTTAAGCTTAAGTCTTTTGATGTTTCCTCACCTAGCTTAATAAAGCCGGTAATAAAAATAAAATGTAATAAATATAATAAGCTTTCAGGGTTTAATGTTTTAATTGAAAATATGCATGTAAATAGTAATAAAACCGAAAGGACTGAGTGGTTAATAGATAGCTTTCTAGTGCAAAAAAGTAAGTAAAGGCAAGTTGTTATTATGAATAATATTTGGATTGCTCGTTTTGAATCATACAGACTAGAAGAAAAAACGCAGCAAAAAAATATTAAAAATAAGAAAAAAGCAGGTGCAAAAGTTGGGTATTTGAGTACGGTAGGGGCTGAATACCAGCCCCATTTTCTTAAACTAGCTACCACGGCAGTTTGCTGGGCGATATTTATCATCTACACTACCACCAGTACAACTCCAAACAATAGAACCTTTACTATCATCTACAGTAGGTTTCAATTCAATAGTTTTAGTTGCTTCAACTTTACTATTATATTCAATAGTAATAACACCGTCTGCACCAACTGTTACTGAATCAACTGCATTACCTTTTATATCACTTGCATCAGGCAACCCAGCCTGGGTATTTGATGTTGGAAGAGCTGCTTGAGAAACATAATATTCAGTTACAGCTGCTTTTGCCGAAGCACCAAGTGTAATACCTTCACTAACGTGTGCGCGTTTTGTGTAATCTTGATAAGCAGGCAGTGCTACTGCTGCCAAAATACCGATGATTGCAACTACAATCATTAATTCAATTAGGGTGAAACCCTGTTGCTTTTGTTGTGTCATTTGTTCCTCTCCTAAAGGATATGATGATTTTGTAAGTTTAGCCGTAACTTCAGCGTTGTAAACCAAGGCTCAATTTACAGGATAAATCTTACAGTTTTAATTAAAACTTCTTTAAATAAAGCTTGATCGATAACATAAAACTCTTAGAACTTCCTATGTTCTGAAAACATTAATTAACTTTAGCATTATTCAATGATTTTGAAAGCTATTTTCCTGTTAGCTAGAGGTTTTTTCAGAACTTTCCTACTTTAGTTTGAGACAGGTCAAGCTAATTCAATTATTGCACTGTTTGATATGGCATCCTTGCTAATACTTTGAAGAGTGAAACTAAAATGTGTGTAAGAGCCTAGGGTGCAGACATACTAAAGAGTGATATTTTGCCGTATAAATGTTTGTTTTTTGTTACTATTACAAGCTTTGTACGTATTTAATGCTTTTTTTATTTCGTTGTCAACGGATTAGGTAAGCATTAAATACGTGGCTAGCTATTTTTAAGCACTAAAACGCATTGAAAGGTCGATTGATTGTAAATTTTTTGTAAGTGCGCCACTTGAAATAAAGTCAACGCCAGCCTGCGAATAGGCTTTTAAGGTTTCGAGTGTCATGTTGCCAGATACTTCGAGCTTTGCTCGCTTGTCTGTCAGCACGACTGCTTGTTGAATTTGTTCGACTGTAAAGTTATCAAGCATGATGATATCAGCACCAGCTGTGATCGCTTGTTCAAGCTCATCAAGTGACTCTACTTCAACCTCAACTGGCTTTGTAGGGTGATTGATTTTTGCTTGAGCTACTGCTTTATCAATACCGCCGCAGGCAGCGATGTGGTTTTCTTTAATTAAGAACGCATCAAACAAACCGATGCGATGATTCGCACCGCCACCACATTTTACAGCGTATTTTTGTAGCGCACGTAAGCCAGGAATTGTTTTACGCGTATCGAGTAGCTGCGTCGTTGTACCCTCAATCTCTCTTACATAATGAGCTGTTGTTGTTGCTGTACCTGAGAGTGTTTGTACAAAGTTAAGGGCAGTGCGCTCAGCAGTTAAAATTGCGCGAGCTGAGCCTGATGCGGTGAAGAGCGTGCTATTGGCTGCTACTTTGTCGCCATCATTTACAAGTACTTCAACGTTTACTGTAGGATCGACTTGGTTAAAAACTTCTAAAATAATGTCTTTACCACAAAATACGCAGTCTTCACGGGTAATTACCTTGGCATTTGCTAGCTCGTTTTCTGGAATTAGTTGCGCGGTAATATCACCGTCATTTGCGCTTTGGTAATTTAAATCTTCATCAAGGGCGAGTTTTACCAGTTGGCTAATTAATGTGTGTGGGACTGACATGTCGAAAGCTCATTGTTTATTAATAAATTGGCGAAATTTTACTATGTTTAACCCCTCAATAGAAGACAAAGATTGGCTACAGTAAAGTATCCCCACTGTTACTTTAAGTGATTGAATCAAAGCAACTAGACCCTGAGATTTTAACCCTTTACACTATTTAACTTTATTGTCATCGTTAGTTTTTAATATGCATATAAATGAATTGGGTCAATTAAACAATGTATTACAAAGGCCCTGTACACATTACGATGAACGCCCAGAAGGCGAGGTATCATTACTTGTTATTCATAATATTTCATTGCCAGCAGGGCAGTTCGCAACGCCTTATGTTGATGATTTATTTATGGGAACAATTGATTGTACGGCGCATGAAAGCTTTGCTGATTTAAAAGGCTTAAGAGTGTCAGCACATTGCTTTATTCGTCGTACCGGTGAAGTTATTCAGTACGTGCCTTTTGAGAAACGAGCTTGGCACGCCGGTATCTCAACGTTTGAAGGTAGAGAGCGCTGTAATGATTTTAGCGTGGGCATTGAGCTTGAAGGTACAGACACCAAAGCGTATACCCAAGCCCAATATAATGCATTACACTTAGTGACTAAGGCGTTGATGGCAAAGTACCCTGAGATAAACCGTTCGCGCATTGTTGGCCATTGTGATATTGCACCGGGCAGAAAAACTGACCCTGGTGTGAGTTTTGATTGGCAATACTATTTTGATTTAGTGTTTTAGTTAAAGGATATAGGTAAAGGCATGATCTTAATTTCAATAATTATTGCTTTGGTGATTGAGCGTTTAGGAGCTCGAGCAGATTATTGGCAAATCGGTTTTTATGCCAATAGATATCTTAAACACTCGCAAAAACAACTCTCAGAAAAAGGTTTATTTAATTCGCCAATTGGCTTTTTGATTTGGTTAATGTTGCCTGTCGTTGCCGCAGGTTTAGTCTATCAACTCTCTGATTTTATTATTTGGCAGCTGGCAGTGAATGTTGCTGTGCTGCTGGTTTGTTTTGGCTGTGCTAAACAACGTGCTTTATATAAGTCTTACTTAAATGCGTTAACCCGCAACGACCAAGAAGCGGCTACCTTATATGCATTACAAATGGGTCAAAAGAAAACAGAAGATGATCCTCAAGGTGAGACTTTTGGTCAGACTCTAGCTTGGCTAAATTTTCGCTTTTACTGTGCAGTTATTTTTTGGTTTGTGGTTTTAGGTGTGCCTGGCGCAGTTCTTTATGCGCTAGTTCGAACTTTTGCTGATAAAGTCAGAGACGACCATAAAGTGGCGTACGCTAAGCGTTTTAAACTGATCCATAGCTTATTGTTCTGGCTTGATTGGTTACCTGCACGAGTTGCAAGCTTTGGTTATTTAGTGATTGGTAACTTTAATAAAGGTACCAGTTGTTGGCTCAAATATGTGCTCGACTTTTCAGTGAGTAACCGCAAAGTTGTTACGCAAACCGCACTTGCCGCTGAGCAAATAGAGCAACAACATTTTGGTTGTACTTATGAAGCTACTTGCATGATGAAGCTTGTAAAACGAAATGTATTGTTCTTTTTAGTGATCATCGCAGCACTTACTTTATTTGGTGGTTTGGCGTAGGCGCGATTTTATATCGCGTTTAAATTTTTGGTCTTTGTGGTTTTTGTCGTGGGATGAGCCCGCTGTTACAAAGCTACTCAATTCAACTAACATCTAAAACCTGACCTCTAAAAGCTTTTGTCGCTCAATCTGGTCTGACCATTTATTTTTTATTGTTTTTTCCTTCAGAAAAAGCCACTTTAATCCATACTGTTTAATCTTTAGACGAATTACGTTAGGGTGTAACTAGGCGCTGAACGTAGTGAAATTGACAGAAATACGGGTTTTTGATAACGTATGCGACAAATTTGGTATGACCAATTTACCTTTTTGGTCAAAGCACAAGGCTAAATACCCGATATTTATGGGGTTAGCGCATAACAATGCGGACGTTAATAAATGTCTTTAAAGATTAAAGCAGCAAAATTATCTGATGTAATTTTACAACAACTTGAGAATATGATTCTTGAGGGGTCGTTAGCGCCAGGCGAAAAGCTGCCTCCTGAACGTGAATTAGCGAAACAATTTGAAGTATCGCGACCCTCACTGCGTGAGGCGATTCAAAAGCTAGAAGCCAAGGGGTTAGTAACGCGTCGCCAAGGGGGCGGAACGTTCGTAAAAAATCAGCTTGAAGAGGGGCTCACTGATCCGCTTTTTGATTTGATTAGTAAGCATCCAGAGTCACAATTTGATTTACTCGAATTTCGTCATGCCCTTGAAGGAATCGCAGCATATTATGCAGCTATGCGTGGCACAACGAATGACTTCAAAAAAGTAAAACAAAGCTTTGACAACATTGCGCTCGTTAATGACGACATTGTGCAAAAAGCAAAAGCAATTAATGCATTCCATTTTAGTGTGGCAGAAGCGTCTCATAACGTTGTACTGCTACATTTAGTACGTGGTATGCAGGCCTTGCTAGAGCAAAATGTATTACAGAATTTAACTGTACTGTTAAAAAAACCACAGATCAGTCAGCAGCTCGCAGAACATAGACGACTGTTGATGGATGCGGTTATTGAAGGAAACCCAGAGCAAGCACGTCTTGCTAGTAATGCTCACTTAGCCTTTATCGAAGAAGCCTTACTTGAGGCTGGCAAAGAGCATTCGCGGATTGAACGTAGTTTAAGACGCACCAAACAACATTAAGCAAGTGATTAGCTAAGTTTAGTTAACTACTTAATTTTAAGATTTATTAAAATAATTAGTATTTTAAACATAAGGAAACCTCCATATGTCTGAAGTCAATAAAATTGACGTAGACGCGCTAGAAACACAAGAGTGGTTACAAGCCCTTGAGTCTGTTGTGCGTGAAGAAGGTGTTGAACGTGCTCAATTCTTACTTGAGCAAGTGTTAGAGCAAGCCCGTTTAGACGGTGTTGATATGCCTACTGGCACAACCACTAACTACGTTAATACCATTCCGGTAGATCAAGAACCTGCTTACCCAGGTGACGTAAACATTGAACGTCGTATTCGTTCAATCATTCGTTGGAATGCGATCATGATCGTATTACGCGCGTCGAAAAAAGATCTAGACTTAGGCGGCCATATGGCGTCTTACCAGTCTTCAGCTGCATTCTATGAAGTATGTTTTAACCACTTCTTCAAAGCACCAAACGATGTTGATGGCGGTGATTTAGTTTATTACCAAGGTCACATTTCTCCAGGTATCTATGCACGTGCATTTGTTGAAGGTCGTTTAACTGCTGAGCAGCTTGATAACTTCCGTCAAGAAGTTGATGGTAAAGGTCTTCCTTCATACCCACACCCTAAATTAATGCCTGAATTCTGGCAGTTCCCTACGGTATCTATGGGTCTTGGTCCAATTGCTTCAATCTACCAAGCTCGTTTCTTAAAATACCTAGACGGTCGTGGCTTAAAAGACACTAAAAACCAACGTGTATACGCTTTCTTAGGCGATGGTGAAATGGATGAGCCAGAATCACGTGGTGCAATCTCATTCGCTGCGCGTGAGAAGCTAGATAACTTATGTTACCTAATAAACTGTAACTTACAGCGTTTAGATGGCCCAGTAATGGGTAACGGTAAGATCATTCAAGAGCTTGAAGGCCTATTCAAAGGTGCAGGCTGGAACGTGATTAAAGTTGTATGGGGTAGTGGTTGGGATATCCTACTTGCTAAAGATACATCAGGTAAATTACTGCAGTTAATGAACGAAACGATTGACGGTGATTACCAAACATATAAAGCAAAAGACGGTGCATATGTTCGTGAGCACTTCTTCGGTCGTTACCCAGAAACAGCAGCACTTGTTGCTGATATGACTGATGAAGAAATCTTCGCACTTAAGCGTGGTGGCCATGAGCCTTCAAAACTTTACGCTGCATTCAAAAAAGCGGAAGAAACCAAAGATCGTCCGACTGTGATCCTAGCTAAAACTGTAAAAGGTTACGGCATGGGTGAAGCGGCTGAAGGTAAAAACATCGCGCACCAAGTTAAGAAAATGGACATGACCCACGTTGAGCACCTACGTTCACGTTTAGGTCTACAAGATTTAGTTTCTGATGAAGAAATTAAAGAATTACCATACCTTACTCTTGAAGAGGGTTCTGAAGAGTACAAGTATCTTCACGCTCGCCGTGAAGCGCTTCAAGGTTACACACCTAAGCGTATTCCTAAGTTTTCTGAAAGCTTAACATTGCCAGAAGTTGACGCGTTCAAGCCACTACTTGAAGAGCAAAAGCGTGACATCTCTACAACAATGGGCTTTGTACGTGCACTTAACGTATTACTAAAAGACAAGGGCATTGGTAAAAACATCGTTCCTATCATCGCTGATGAAGCGCGTACATTTGGTATGGAAGGTTTATTCCGTCAAATCGGTATTTACAACCCGCATGGCCAAAACTACACGCCGCAAGACCGTGACATCGTTTCTTACTACAAAGAAGCAACATCAGGTCAGGTATTACAAGAAGGTATCAACGAGTTAGGTGCAATGTCATCATGGGTTGCTGCTGCAACATCATACAGCACTAACGATTTACCAATGATCCCATTCTACATCTACTACTCAATGTTTGGTTTCCAACGTGTAGGTGATATGGCGTGGATGGCCGGTGACCAACAAGCTCGTGGTTTCTTACTAGGTGCTACGGCAGGTCGTACTACACTAAACGGTGAAGGTTTACAGCACGAAGATGGTCACAGCCACATTCTTGCTAACACGGTTCCTAACTGTATTTCTTATGATCCGACATTCGCATACGAAGTAGCGGTAATCATGCAAGACGGTATCCGTCGCATGTACGGTGAAGACCAAGAAAATGTGTTCTATTACCTAACGCTAATGAACGAAAACTACCATCAACCAGCAATGCCAGAAGGCGCTGAAGAAGGTATTCGTAGAGGTATCTACAAGCTTGAAACTGTGGCTGGCGATAAAGCGAAAGTACAGTTACTAGGTTCAGGTACTATCATGATTGAAGTGCGCAAAGCGGCACAAATCCTGAGCGAAGAGTATGGTATTGGTTCAGATGTATTCTCTGTAACATCATTCAACGAGTTAACGCGTGACGGTCAAGACGCTGAGCGTTTCAACATGCTTAACCCTGAAGCAGAGCAAAAGACTGCTTATATCACTAACACATTAACAGATGCCGTGACTGTTGCTGCAACAGACTACATGAAGAACTACGCAGAACAAGTTCGTTCATTCGTACCAAGCAGCAACTACAAAGTGTTAGGTACTGATGGTTACGGTCGTTCTGATAGCCGTGAAAACTTACGTCGTCACTTCGAAGTGAATGCTGGTTATGTTGTGGTTGCAACACTATCTGAGCTTGCTAAACGTGGTGAAGTTGAGAAGTCAGTAGTTGTTGAAGCAATCAAGAAATTCGACATCGACACAAACAAAGTTAACCCGCTATACGCATAAGAGGTTCCAATGAGTATTGAAATTAATGTACCAGATATCGGTGGCGATGAAGTTGAAGTAACCGAAATCCTTGTTAGCGTTGGTGATAAGGTTGAGGTTGACCAATCGTTATTAACGGTTGAAGGCGACAAAGCATCAATGGAAGTACCTGCTGCACAAGCAGGTGCGGTTAAAGAAATTAAAGTAGCTGAAGGTGATACGGTAACGACGGGTTCACTTATCATGATCTTCGAAGGTGAAGAACAAGCTGCGGCTCCTGCAGAGGCTAAAGAAGAAGCGCCAGCTCCAGCAGCTGCGCCTGCAGCTTCTGCTACACAGGAAGTAACTGTGCCAGATATCGGCGATGATGAAGTTGAAGTAACTGAAATCATGGTTGCGGTAGGTGACACGGTTGAAGAAGAGCAATCTTTATTAAGCGTTGAAGGCGATAAAGCATCAATGGAAGTACCTGCTCCAATTGCGGGTACGGTTAAAGAGATTAAAATCGCGACTGGCGATAAAGTGAAAACGGGCTCTCTAATCTTCGTTTTTGAAACACCTTCAAGCGGTTCAGAAGCGCCTGCTGCAGAATCAGCACCTGCTGAAGCAGCGCCGGCAGCAGCGGCATCAAGCACTAAAGAAGTTAACGTGCCTGATATCGGTGGTGACGAAGTTGAAGTAACCGAAGTGATGGTTGCTGTAGGCGACAAGGTTGAAGAAGATCAGTCAATCTTAAACGTTGAAGGCGATAAAGCATCAATGGAAGTACCAGCACCATTTGCCGGTACTGTTAAAGAAATCAAAGTAGCAGCTGGGGATAAAGTATCAACTGGCTCACTTATCTTTGTATTTGAAGTAGCGGGTAGTGCACCAGCTGCAGCGGCTCCTGCTCCTGCAAAAGCTGAAGCAGCGCCTGCAGCAAAAGCGCCTGCGGCTGAAAAGCCTGCATCAGCACCTGCAAGCAACGAAGGCTTTGCAGATAACAAAGCGTATGCACATGCATCGCCTGTGGTACGTCGTTTAGCACGTGAGTTTGGTATTAACCTAGCGAACGTAAAAGGCACGGGTCGTAAGAATCGTGTTGTGAAAGAAGACGTACAAAACTACGTGAAAGACCTTGTGAAGAAAGTTGAGTCAGGTCAGCTATCTGCAGGTAAAGGTAATGCCGGTGGCGGCGAGCTAGGTCTTATCCCTTGGCCTAAGGTTGATTTTGCTAAGTTTGGTGAAATCGAAGAGAAAAAACTTTCTCGTATCCAGAAGCTATCAGGTGCTAACTTACATCGTAACTGGGTGCAAATCCCGCATGTTACACAGTTTGACGAAGCTGATATCACCAGCCTTGAAGCATTCCGTAAAGAGCAAAATGCGCTTGCAGAGAAGAAAAAGCTGGGTGTTAAAATCACCCCACTTGTATTTGTGATGAAAGCAGCGGCGAAAGCATTGGCTGAATTCCCAACGTTTAACTCTTCACTGTCTGAAGACGGCGAAAGCTTAATCTTGAAGAAGTACATCAACATTGGTGTTGCAGTTGATACGCCAAATGGCTTAGTTGTTCCAGTGTTCAAAGATGTTGATAAGAAAGGCATCATTGAGCTTTCTCGTGAGTTAATGGATATTTCTAAGAAAGCACGTGACGGCAAGCTAACGTCATCTGATATGCAAGGCGGTTGTTTCACAATCTCAAGCCTTGGTGGTATTGGTGGTACAGCGTTCACACCAATTGTAAATGCGCCAGAAGTTGCTATCTTGGGTGTATCTAAATCAGAAATGAAACCTAAGTGGAATGGCAAAGAGTTTGAACCTAAATTAATGGTTCCATTATCAATGTCATACGACCATAGGGTTATTGACGGTGCACTAGCAGCACGCTTTACTGTGACGCTAGCAAGCTACATGAGCGATATTCGTCAACTAGTGATGTAATCTCCTCATTAATTATAAGAATCAAATCCCAGCAAGTTGTTTTTTGCTGGGATTTTTACCATTGGCAATGATACAATCTTTGCTATAGAACAATCTTGGTATAGATATCTGCTCTCCCTTTCTGCCTTGCAGAAACATGGCAGTTAAACATAGGGGCAGTGTCCCGTTCAAACATTTAAGGTAATAGCATGAGCAACGAATTAAAAACTCAAGTTGTTGTACTAGGCGGTGGTCCTGGTGGTTATTCTGCGGCTTTCCGTGCTGCTGACTTGGGCTTAGAAGTAACATTGGTAGAATCTCGCAACACATTAGGCGGTGTATGTCTAAATGTGGGTTGTATTCCTTCAAAAGCACTTTTACACGTAGCTAAAGTGATCGATGACGCTGCAGAAATGTCATCTCACGGCGTTACTTTTGGCAAGCCTGAAATCGACCTAGACAAAATCCGTTCTTGGAAAGAGTCTGTAATCGGTCAATTAACTGGCGGCCTAGACGGCATGGCTAAAATGCGTAAAGTGAAAGTGGTTAACGGTTACGGTAAATTCACTGGCAGCAACACCATTGCTGTTGAAGGTACTGACGGTACAACAACAATCACGTTTGACAATGCTATTATTGCAGCAGGTTCTCAACCAGTTAACTTACCTTTCATCCCTGAAGATGACCGCGTAATTGACTCAACAGGTGCGCTAGAGCTTAAAGACGTTCCTGAGAAACTACTAGTTTTAGGTGGTGGTATCATCGGTCTTGAGATGGGTACTGTATACCGTGCACTAGGTTCTGAAATCGACGTTGTTGAGTTTGCTGATCAATTAGTACCAGCAGCTGATAAAGACGTTATCAAAATCTACCAAAAATACGTTAAGAACAAGTTCAACGTAATGCTTTCTACTAAAGTTGTTGGCGTTGAAGCGAAAGAAGACGGTCTATACGTTTCATTCGAAGGTAAAAACGCACCAGCTGACGCAGTACGTTACGACAAAGTGCTTGTAGCTGTTGGTCGTACACCTAACGGTAAATTACTTGACGCTGACAAGGCAGGCGTTAACGTTGATGAGCGTGGTTTCATCAATGTTGATAAACAGCTTAAAACAAACGTTGGTCACATCTTCGCTATCGGTGATATCGTTGGTCAACCAATGCTTGCACACAAAGCGGTACACGAAGGTCATGTTGCTGCAGAAGTTATCTCTGGTCAGAAACACTTCTTCGATCCTAAGTGCATCCCTTCAATCGCATACACAGATCCAGAAATCGCATGGGTTGGTGTAACTGAGAAAGAAGCTAAAGAGCAAGGTTTAAGCATCGAAACTGCTGTATTCCCTTGGGCTGCTTCTGGCCGTGCAATCGCTTCAGCACGTACTGAAGGTCAAACTAAGCTAATCTTCGATAAAGACTCAGGTCGCGTTATCGGTGGTGCTATGGTTGGTATCAACGCAGGTGAAATGCTAGGTGAAATCGGCTTAGCAGTTGAAATGGGCGCAGACGGTGAAGACCTGGCGTTAACTATTCACGCTCACCCAACGTTAAACGAATCAATCGGTCTAGCTGCTGAAATCTTCGAAGGTTCAATCACTGACCTTCCAAACAAAAAAGCAGTTAAAAAGAAGTAAGTTCTTTTGACTAATCGTTTTAAAAACCCAGCTCCGGCTGGGTTTTTTGTTTTTAACCGTCAGCACATTTTAGTAATTCGCAATAAGACTGAATCAAAAGCCAGCTGTTAACTTCGTTAGAATTACTATAAAAAAACCGCGTTTGCTTTCACAAACACGGCTTCTATTCTTCATTAGCTTGTAGCTTACTATACTTTAAACGCATCTACCGATAAACGCAGTTCTTCAGCCAGTTTTGCTACTTCAGAGCTTGAGATATTAGTTTGGTTTGCACCTTCAGCTGTTTGCTCTGCGATTGCTACAATCGACTCTAAACGTTCACTGATCTCTTGAGATACTTGCTGTTGTTCGTGAGCGGCTGTTGAAATCTCTTCACTTACGTTATGAGCCTGTGCAACGGCAGCAGTGATTGAATCAAGGGCCGTGTTTGCAAGGTCTGATTGCTCAACACACGACTCAGCTTGTTGCTTACCTTTCGACATAGCCGATACAGCAGCCTCAGCGCCAACCTGAAGCGATTCAATCATTGCTTGGATCTCTTGGGTCGACTCTTGAGTCTTGCTTGCTAGAGAGCGTACTTCATCAGCAACTACGGCAAAGCCTCGGCCTTGTTCACCGGCACGGGCTGCTTCAATGGCTGCATTAAGCGCAAGTAGGTTGGTTTGCTCAGCAATGCCACGAATAACATCTAAAATGCCACCGATTGAAGCGCTGTCTTTATGAAGCTGGTTGATAACTTGTGATGCATCATCGACTTCACGAGCTAGTTGCTCAATGGTTGCTTTATTTTGTGATGAAATGCCTTTGACACGATCTGCCTCTTTGTCAGCGTTCTTTATTTCACTAAGAGCTTGTTGAGCACTGCTACTTACCGCTTGTGATGTACTGCTCATCTCAGTTGTTGCCGTTGCCGCTTGTTCAACCTGTGCTTGTTGATTACGTATAGCTTGGCTAGATTCTTCAGTGATTGCCGATGTCTCTTCAGAAGCAGCTGCTAGCTGTGTAGAGCGAGAGATTATACCTTGGATAAGCGTACGCAAACTTTCAATTAGCGTATTACAGCTACGTGATAGTTCACCGAATTCGTCTTTAGCTGAGTCGTCTAGGCGCTGTGTCATGTCACCGCTTGCCACAATATCAAGGATACGGTTTACTTCAGAAAGGGGCTTGGTTATACGATTAACAGTCACAGCAGCAACGATGATAGCAATTAAAGTAGCAATCACCATGGCAACCCAAGTCCAAATAGTTGCTGTTGAGACATTACCGCTGACATCTTGCTGCAAGTCAAAAGCCAGCACTGTAGCTTGGTCAACTAGCTCTTTTAATTGCTTTAATGCTTCACTAGTAGAGTTTTCTGCGTTTGCTAATTCAGCTTCTGTTTTAGCAATTGCATCAATTAAACGTTTTTTATTTGCAGATAAACTGTTATTACCACGAACATTATCTGAAAGCGTTTCAAAGTAGCCGTTTAAATCATTATACAAACCGGCGTTATTATCAATAATTGCTGGGCGAATGAGCCCTAAACTACGCTCAACTTCTTCTAAGTAATAAACCTGTTCATTTTTTACGATGTCTAATGTGTTGAGAGTTTTCACCGTTAGCATATCAGTGCTGTTAGTGACGACTGATTGGAAGTTGTTTTCCATGTTATTGGCGGCTTGATAAGCACGTGAATGGTTTTCTTCAAGTCCATCTATATCAATAATATCAAGCACCACTGAATTTGCATCTTCAGCACTGATTTCGATGTTTTCAAGCTGGGTGCGTAGTGTTTTATTTAGCTCAAGTTGAGTTTGTTTATCTGCAAACAGGTTGTCGACAGACTTAACAAAGCGCTTATAAGTTTGCTCAACTTGTTGGCTGCTTTGTTTTAGCTTTGGATCGTTGCTAACAATTTGTTGAAGCTCTTGGTAGGAATTATCATATCGTTTTTTTTGTTGGTTGAAATTTTTTCTTAATGTCGCCAGTTCATCTTGCGCACTAGTATAAAAACTTGCCTGAGCTGACTTACTCATTAAAATAAATTCAACCTGTAACTCATAACTCTTATCGAGAGCTGGCAGCGAAAGCTGGTTAACTCGCTGTGTTGATTGATCTATGTTGGTAATTTTTACCAACGAGTTACCACCAATAAAAAGCAGGAGTAACGTAATAACAATAAAGCCACCCCAAATGCGCTGTCTAACGGTCAAGTTCATATGCAATTCCAGAAAATAGTACTAATCAACACTTATCGGCAAGGTTGCCAATTAGTTAAGTATTTAAATTTAATTAGCTTTAAATTAAATTTATTTTAATTGTTATAAATCTAACAGATGTTCAGCTATTTTTCAGTTTATTTAGATAAAAGAGTGGGATTTTTCGACGAAATAGTCTTTTGTGTTGAGTTCCATTAGGGTCATTGCGCCACCCCAAACACAGCCTGTATCAAGAGCGTGGATGTTTTCTTGTTTGACTTTACCTTCTAAAGCAGCCCAGTGGCCAAATGCAATATGCTGTTTTAACTTAGAAATATCAGGGTGATCGAACCAAGGTATTATTGAGCTGTCTTCACTAATACTGGTTTTGTTTGCAAAATCGAGTTCACCTGTAAGGTTTACGAACCGCATCCGAGTGAAATAATTAACAATATAGCGAAATTTAGCTTCACTACTTAAATTCGATTGCCACTGTAACGGATGGGGATCGTACATATTGGCGAAGTAATGAGTTGCATCAGCTCCTTGATAGCATTGCTGGGCAAAACTAGCACGTTTCAATGCTTTTTTTATTGACCAGCTAGGATTTAGGCCAGCATGACTTATCAGCATGTTATAGCGTTCAAGCCAAATAGCTAATGGCTGTTGCTGTAAAAAATGAATATATTCAGCGCGTTTTGGACTATTAAAAACATCGGCCAGCTTATCTTTGGGGTTTGCAGGTTTATTTAGATAATGACAAGCGATAAGGTGTAAATCATGATTACCAAGGGTAATAGTTACACTGCCTTGCATAGTATGAAGACGCTCGAGACAGGCGAGTGAGTCAGGACCTCGAGCGACTATATCGCCGACTAAATAAAGGTGATCTTGGCTTGGGTTGAAGTTGACCCGTTTCAATAACGCATCAAATTCACTATAACACCCCTGTAAATCACCAATTGCATAATCAGCCATCGTTATTTAGTGCAATATGTTTGGGCGAGCTAAACGAAACACCTCGATTGGTGCTTCGAATTCAGTCCCAAATTCGTTACGCATGGTGTAATGACCTTGCATTGTCCCAACTGGGGTATCAAGCACAGCGCCACTGGTGTATTTGTAGCTTTCACCTGGGGCAATGGTTGGGGTTTCACCAACAACACCTTCACCTTGTACTTCCACTTCTTTGCCGTTAGCATCAGTAATTAACCAATAACGGCTCAAAAGCTTAGCACTGCATAAACTGTGGTTTTTAATGGTGATAGAATAAGCAAAAACGTATTTATCTTGTTCAGGCTCTGATTGACCTTCTACGTAGAAGGTCTCAACCGACACCTTAATTGGAGAACCTAGATTACTGCTTGTTGTCATAAATCCAATTAGCTATATCAATAAATTGTTGTAAAGACAGGCTTTCAGCACGCAGCGTGATATCAATGCCGATGCTTGTTAGTTCTTCAGCTGTAAGTAAGTTAGATAAACTATTACGCAGAGTCTTACGGCGCTGATTAAAGGCTTCTAAGCATACTGTGTTAAGAAGTTTTGTACTTTTAGCTGAACGCTGTTCAGGCTTTTTAGGGATCAAACGAATTACTGCTGAATCGACCTTAGGGGCTGGCTTAAAGCACTCTGGTGGCACATCAATCACTGGCATTGCGTGACAGTAATATTGTGTCATTACACTCAAGCGGCCAAAAGCTTTGCTGCCTGGGCCTGCGACCATACGTTTAACTACTTCTTTTTGCAGCATAAAGTGCATATGCTCAACATTGTCTGCAAATTCAAATAAATGGAATAACAGCGGGGTCGAAACATTGTAAGGTAAGTTACCAAAAATCTTTAATTTTTCGTCTGACTTGATCAAAGAGCTAAAGTCGAACTTCATTGCATCGCCTTGATGCACTGTTAACTTTGGCCCTAAGAATGGGTGGCTCGTTAAACGTTCTGCTAAGTCTTTATCTAACTCAACAACCGTTAGGTGGCCACTTAAATCAGCGACTGGCTCAGTGATAGCACCAAGACCCGGGCCGATTTCTACTAAATTATCTTCAGGTTTAGGATCAATGGCCGTAACGATTTTGTCGATGATCATGTCATCGTTTAAAAAGTTTTGACCAAAACGCTTACGCGCGCGGTGTCCTAAATGTACTTTATCTGTCATTGATTCTGCGCTTTTTCATGGGCGAGCTTAATTGCTTCGCGGATCGCTAATTCAAAACTACCTACATCAGCAGTACCTGTGCCGGCTAAATCGAGAGCCGTGCCGTGATCTACTGAGGTGCGAATAAATGGCAGGCCAAGAGTGATGTTGACCGAATTGCCGAAACCTTTGTATTTTAGCACAGGTAATCCCTGATCGTGATACATTGCAAGCACTGCATCTGCTTGCGAAAGATATTTATCTTGGAATAGGGTGTCAGCAGGCAATGGGCCAATTAAGTTCATACCTTGGTTATTTAAGAGCTCAAGAGTTGGCGTTATAGTGTCAATTTCTTCTGTGCCTAAATGACCATCTTCGCCGGCATGTGGGTTTAAGCCACATACGAGAATGCGTGGTTTTTCAATGCCAAACTTTGTTTGTAAGTCATGATTTAATATTGTGGCTACTTTGCTTAAACGCTCAACGGTGATTGCGCGCGATACATAAGCAAGCGGTATATGGGTCGTAACAAGTGCCACACGCAAGCCTTCAGTTGCTAACAACATCACCACATCAGCAGTATTTGATTGCTGTGCAAAATACTCTGTGTGACCGCTGAACGAAATCCCCGCTTTGTTGATAATCCCTTTATGAACAGGGCCTGTAACAACAGCAGCAAAAGTACCATCCATATTTTTTTCACTGGCAATGCGCAGTGTATCCAACACATATTGACCGTTAGCGTCATTAAGTACGCCCACTTCAACGTCTGTGCCTAAATCTACTTGGTGTAAGTAAACGCTGCCTGCAGGGGCAATGCTTGGTGCTTGGCTATCATCGAAGTCAATTAAATTGATATCTAAACCAAGCAACTTAGCGCGCTGTTTTAATAACGCGCCATCAGCAATCACCACCAGTTGGGCATCCCACTGGTGCTGCGCTAACTTGATAAGTAAATCAGGGCCAATACCAGCTGGCTCACCTGGGGTAATTGCAATTCTAATGGTCATAATTATTATTCTGTTGGGAAAATATCAACGTGTGCTTGCTCACGCATTTCTTGCTGCCAGTTGAAACTTTCTTCTTTAAATTTACGATTAAACAGTAGTTGGTGAGCGCGGTTACGTTTAGCTTGCTCTGTTTTATCTGCTACACGCTTATCAAGTAGCTGTACAATGTGCCAACCAAACTGAGTTCTGAATGGCTCACTGATTTCATTTTTATCTAGAGAAAGCAAGGTATTCTTAAACTCTGGTACATAGGTGCTTGGGTCAGTCCAGTCGTACTCACCACCTTTTAGTGCTGAACCCGGGTCTTCAGAGTACTCTTTAGCAAGTTCTGCAAAGTCAGCTTTACCATCACGAAGATCTTTTGCAAAGCCTTTAAGCATGTCACGCGCTTTTTCTTCGCTTAAAATAATTGATGGTTTAACTAAGATATGGCGTGAACGAACTTCTGTTGTTTCAACAACTTGACGACCACGAACATCTTGCACTTTGATGATGTGGAAACCAGCACCTGAACGAAGCGGACCAACAATGTCATCTTTTTTATGACCTTTTACAGCTTCTGCGAATAGCGATGGCATTTCGTTGATGCTCATCCAACCAAGCTGACCACCCTCAAGTGCCTTTGAGCCGCTTGAAGATGAAATAGCAATACGCTTGAACTCTTTGCCTTCTTTTAAAAACTCAATAACTTTTTCAGCTCGCGTTTTAGCGCTCGCAATTTCATCCGCAGTAGCATCACTAGGAATATCAATCAAGATATGGCCAATGTCATATTCTTCGGCATTTTTACCTTGTGTTTCCATGATTTTTAACAGGTTATCAATTTCTTGCGTACTGATATAAATACGGCGATCCACGTTCATACGAGTTACTTGTTGCGTGGTGATCTCTTTACGGATTTCTTCGCGATATGCAGGGTAGCTGTCTCCAGCCGCTTCAATTGTCCTACGTAAGTCAGCAATACTGCCACCTTGCTCACGCGCCATATTTTCTAAAGTTTGGTCTAATTGCGAGTCTGAAATCTCAAGACCCATACGCTCAGCAAGTTGCATCATTAGTTCTTGGCTAACTAAACGCTCAATGGCTTGAATTCGCAGTGTATCATCAGAAGGTAATTCTTGACCTTGCTCTGCAGCCTGAGTCTTTACGCGATTAACAATGGTGTCTACTTCACTTTGTAAGATAACACCTTGGTTAACAACGCCCACCACTTTGTCAATTTCAACTGGTTTTGCGAAAACGCTTTGGCATAGGCCAACTGTTAATAATGCTGATGCAAATAATTTTTTTAAATTCATACTTTTTCTAATACTCTTGCTAATAGTACTGCGGTACTAGTTATTAAGAAAATACGGTCTACGATAGCCAAAAATACCTTGTTGTAATAATTTTTGTGCATCATAACGGCTTTTGCTTCCAAGCCCTTTTAACACAATATTGAAACCAATACTTGTGTCAAAGGTTGCTTGCTCTTGACCAATCGCCTGGTTCAAATCAGTTTCGATTTGACGACGGCCTGTGATTTGAAACGCCCAACAGCATGATTCATACTGAAGACCGCTGAAAACCTCAATACTACGACCGCTCTCTAAATCACGGTGGTAGCTGCCAACAAACTGCCAATCTTCTGATAGCGGAATGCTGGTAAATAGACCAACTTGCTCGATTGTATTGCCTGAGACATCATTTGCATAGCGATGGTTCAATTGCACGAGCTGTTTATCGTCACCTTTATAATCTAAGGTGATATTTGACTGAATAATTTCTTTACCATCAGTGTCGTACTGGATACCACCTGATAAATACCAACGACGGTGCCAATGTAACATGGTTTGCGCTGCAAACAAGGCATTGTAGTTAGTGTCGGAGTCGATACCTTGTGATGTAGGCTTGGCATCATTACTTAAATAAAAAATTTGTCCGGCACTGAAGTTAAATACTTCTTCATTTTCACTACTAAATAAGCGTGTTGTTGCACCTAACGTAAATTGGTTTGCAGTTGCTATCCGGTCGATACTTGAAAAACGGCGATCTCTAAATAAGCCAAAGAAATCGTCTTGTAATTTTGCTGTATCGTAAAGACCAATATTTGATTGGTCTTTATTTGGCGTATATAAGTACTGAATTTGTGGTTCAAGAGTTTGAATACCATCTTTAAAGAAAAATGCAGTATCACGCTCAAAATTTAATTGGCTGTATAAACGCACTTTAGGTAGGGTTCGAGTGACATTTTCATCAAACTCGGTACCAGCTAAGTCACCATGTTGGTTGTATTCAGTATGTAATAAGCTGAACTCAGATAAAAATGACCATGCGTATTCTTGATAACCAAAACTTGCTTTAGGCTCTATATGAACACGGCTTGCTTCATCAATTACAGCTTCATCATTAGTGAAATAACTGAGCTCACCATCAAGGGTTAAATCAATGCCATAAAAATCATATGCATCAGTTTGCGAAAAACTAATTTGTGGCAACGCCGCATATGATTCACGGTGATCACCAAGTACTTCAAAACTTTGCAACTTGATATTGGTGCGCCAAGTGTCACCTAAGTGGGTTAGAGAGCCGGTGCGGTACAACTGAGTATCGGTGCGAGTCGCATAACCAGAGTTTAAATCGGTTAAGTAGTTATCATCACTGACGTTTGTTATGTCGATATTAGCACGCCAGTTTTCACCTAAATAACTTTGCTGTTGCCAGTGGAACAGATAACGAGAGTCTACATTTGGCTCTTCGTCATCTTTGTCTAGGTACTCAACAGCAACTAAGCCATTATTTTGCTCAGTTAAGTAACGAAATTCCCCAATCATTTGTAAACCGCGTTTAGACATATAGCGCGGTGTTATAGTCGCGTCGTAATTTGGTGCAATATTCCAGTAATAAGGAGTAATGGTTTCGATACCATAGCGGCCTGAGCTCGAGAAGTTAGGTGTTAGTAAACCTGACTTACGACGGTCATCTAATGGGAAAGTAAAATAAGGAACATAAAGTACTGGGGTATCAAACACTCTAAGCACAGTATTATGTGTTTCGCCCCAACCTTCTTCTCTTGATAAGTCGATTTCGTCAGCTTCGATGGCCCACACAGGTGTTTCACCCGGACAGGTAGTAAAGCTTGCGTTCATCAGGTTTAGGCCAGACTCATTAACTGTTAGTTTTTCTGCACCGCCATGACCAAGTTGATCAGTAAACTTATAGTCTGCGCCTAGCAAGCTCAATTCAGAATTGTTTAAATCTGCATTGAGTCCAGAGCTATTAATTTGGCTTACTTTATCGCGATAAACGATAGGACCGGTTGCATTAAGTAACCCACGTTGTTTGTCAATCAGTGCACTTTGTGCGGACAAATTCATCGTTAGGGTGTTAATATCTACATTACCGGTAAATTCTGCGCTTTGGGTACCCAATAGTTCAATATCATCGGATTTGATATCGATCATATTAAGTTCAAGGCCAGGGAGCGGTTGCCAAGCTCTGGTTTGCATTGAAGTGCCACAAAAATTGTGTGTCAGTTCAGTTTCGGCGAACGATGGTGCGCTAAGTACGCTTAGCATCATTATGCCCCAGGTTTTGCTCATTTAATGACCTTAATGCTCTTTGGTTGGATATAAGCTAGACATAATAAAGGAAAACAATGGCAAATACAGTAATTGACTTAGTGAAAAATAGATATCTTACTAAATGAATCGTTATAAAAGTTTACAGCAGTTTTTAAATCCTCACTTTAAAGAGGATGAATATCAATTAGCCGCCATCACTGGGGATGCGAGTTTTCGCCGTTATTTCCGCGTAAATACAGGTGATCAAAGCTATATTGTCATGGACTCAGATCCAGACAAACTGGATAACACACCTTATATAGAACTCAACAAAGTATTTTCTCAGCATGGGTTTAAATTACCAAAAATTCTTCAGGCTGATGAAAAACAAGGCTTCTTCTTGCTGAGTGATTTAGGCAATACTCATTTGGCTGATTTACTGGGCGACGAAGACCGCACTTTACACTACAAACATCTAATAAAGTTAAGTGCACAGTGGGCGCAAATCCCGCCTGCCCAATATATGAAAGTATTTGATGGCGAGTTTTTACAGTTTGAGCTAAGTATATTTAGAGATTGGTTAGTCGATAACTTTATCGGTGAGCAACTCTCTGCTGATGAGCAGAAAATGTGGCAACAAGCCTGTGAGTTATTAATTAATAATGCCCTTGAGCAACCAATTGTTACAGTGCACCGAGACTTCCATAGCCGTAATATTATGCGCACAGGGCAGCAATGGGCAATCATCGATTATCAAGATGCCGTACAAGGGCCGGTGTGTTATGACCTTGTTTCATTATTAAGAGATTGCTATTTCAAGCTACCAGAACAAGAGCTCGACTACCTTTTACATTACGCTTATGACGAATTTAGCGAGCAGCAGCTATTGCAAGACACTTCGTTTGCGATGTTTAAACGTTGGTTTGACTTAACCGGCGTGCAGCGTCATTTAAAAGCTGCGGGCATATTTTGCCGCTTAAAATTACGTGACGGTAAGTCTGGCTATTTGAATAATGTACTGCCAACCCTTACATACATCAGTAATGTCAGTAAAGAATACCCAGAGTTAACAGCCCTTGGTCAGTGGATAGAGCAGATAATTATTCCACAGACTAAGCAGCGTTTAACGAAAGAGTCCAAATGAAAGCAATGATCCTAGCTGCGGGGCGTGGTAAACGCATGATGCCGCTAACCGAAACGCAACCAAAGCCGATGCTAAAGATTAACGGCAAGCCACTATTAGAGCATCATATTAATAACTTACGTCAAGCCGGGGTTACCGATATTGTTATTAACCTTGCCTGGCAGGGCGACAAAATAACAGAGTATTTCGGTGATGGTTCGCAGTTTGGTGTATCGATCACTTACAGCCAAGAGCAGGCTGGGGGGCTTGAAACCGCCGGGGGGATCATTCAAGCATTGCCGTTATTGGGCGAACAATTTATTGTCATCAATGGTGATGTGTTTACTGATTACGATGTGACTTCGTTGAAGCAGTTACACCTGCAAGCCGGTGAGGCGCATATTGTCCTTGTTGAAAATCCTGCGCATAATCCTGATGGTGATTTTGCACTGAGTCATCTAAGTTCTGATAGTCAAAAGTATACTTTTTCCGGTATAAGTCGTTATCATGCTGATTTCTTTAAAGGTCTCAGCGCTGGTATTCGTCCGCTTGGGCCTATTTTGCGAGAAAGGCTCAGTGAGTACCAGGTTTCGACTGAACTTTATTTAGGTCAGTGGGATGACATTGGCACACCAGCCAGACTCGACGAAATCAATCAGCGTTTCGCTTTGTAAAAACAACAGAGGTTTGCCAAATTATGTGGGGAAAAGTACTCGGTTTTTGTTTTGGCTTTATGTTTGGCAAATTTATAGGAGCCTTACTGGGCCTTTACCTAGGCCATATGTTCGATCGCAGCTTAAAACAAGACTTTGATAAAGCCGGTGGTTTTTCTGGTTTGTTTAAAGGCGATGATATTAACGAGCGCCAAGCACTTTTCTTTTCTAGCTGTTTTGCGGTGATGGGGCATATCGCCAAATCGAATGGTCGCGTTAGTGAAACGCATATTCGTGCTGCAAGTTTGTTTATGGACGAAATGGGACTCTCAGGCGATGAGCGCAGAGAAGCACAAGATGCCTTTCGTAGTGGTAAAGAAAGCGATTTTTCATTAAAAGAAACCGTTCATGACTTTAAAGAGCGCTTTGCTCGACGCCATGATTTATTGCAACTGTTCCTCGAAATACAAATTCAAATGGCCTTTTCTGATGGCCACCTTGCAGAGCAAGAAAAGCAGTTACTGCAAGAGGTGAGCAAGCAGTTAGGTATTTCACGTACTCAGTTTGCAATTTTATTAAAACGCTACCAAGCCGAATTTGCATTTCGTCAGCAACAACAGCGTTTTTATGAACAGCAGCGTCAACAAAGTCAGCAAAATCGCAGCAGTCATAGTGAACAAAGAGGGCACAGTGTGCCACCGAATAATGGTATGAATCGCGCCCAAGCGTTGGCTCTTTTAGGCTTAAACAATGATGCTTCAGCGAGAGATATTAAAGTTGCTTATCGAAAGCTCATGGCTCAGCATCACCCCGATAAGCTGGTATCGCAAGGTTTACCAAAACATATGATGGAAGTTGCGGTAAAGAAAAGCCAAGATATTCAAGCGGCTTATGAGTATTTAAAAAAGGCGGCGTAAAAATCCGTCGACTTCTTTGAGCAGCCGCTGGTGCTGCTCAGGCTCTGAAGGCACACCAAATAACTCTCTTTGTCGGTAGTCATATTTTGCGTGTTTTCTTACCCAACGTTTTCTGTCTTTAACACTTTGCAGCGTGTCAGGGTTACCCTCACTATAAAAAATATCCAGTAACGGTGGGCTGATAGTCGAAAGCGTCGCATTGAGATGCTGGTTACGAACACTGTTAGGTAAATAACTACCTAGGCTAATAAAAGCGTTTAGTTCGTTATTTGGAAAGCTCGCATAATGTTCAATCAAGAGCCCCGCACTGGCACCTTGTGCTACCACAATAATGTTGCCGCCTTCATCCATTGCACTGTTATACAAGGCATTGAATCTGGCAATTAGCTTTAATTTGTAATCATCAAGCACGGCTTCACTAATATTAGGTTCACCCGTAACAAAATGCGGCGCTTGTTGCGTTTCGGCTGGTGGAGCAGGAGTTGATTGCTCATCGCCTTGTTGACTACTTTGTGTTGTTGACTCAGCTTCAGAGCTTTCAGGTGACTCGGGCGTTGTCACATCGACAGGGTGCCAATCAATGTCAGGCATGGTCATGGCAAGGGTGGCATAGCCAATTTCGTTTAACTGCTTGCGCAAAAAGTTAATACCAGCATTATTAGTGGGTAGATGCTGCCAATCAGGAATAATGAGCACAATTCCGCGTTGACTGGCTGCCATCGATTGACGATATAAGCTAATGAACTCATCTTCACCGGCAAGCAGAGTACGTACTTCATCACTTGGTAAAAAGCGTTGAATATCGTTAGTGACCAAGCTTGACCAAGGGGTGGGTTTAATAAAATCGGCAGCATTCACATTGCCCATCAACGCAAAACAGGCTGCGTAAGCTAAGCGATGTGCGGGTTTTAAATTCATGCCGATATTACCTGAGTCTTTAATTAAATCAGTGATTAATTAACTATCGGCAGTCTTTATTAAATATTTAGCGAATTGTCTTAAAACTCAGGAGCGGCTTCAAAAATCAGTGTTTCACCGCTTGCAGGGTGAGCTAAGGTAAGCATTTCGGCATGCAGTTGTAAGCGGGGAGACATGGCGAATGCCTCGGGGTGAGCATACAACTTATCGCCTAAAATAGGGTGACCTAATGACAGCATGTGCACACGTAGTTGGTGAGAACGCCCAGTAATAGGGGTCAGCTCGACACGAGTTGCATTCTGTTCATGCTCAAGTACTTTAAAATGGGTTAATGACGGTTTGCCATTGTCGTGATCAACCATTTGCTTTGGGCGGTTCGGCCAATCACAAATAAGTGGTAAATCTACAGAACCAGTTTCTTGCTCAAGCTTACCAAATACACGAGCAATGTAGCGTTTCGCGGTTTTTCTATCTTGAAACTGAATGCTTAAATTACGATGCGCTTCTTTATGCATAGCTAAACAAATAATGCCAGAGGTCGCCATATCAAGGCGGTGAACAATTTTTGCTGTTGGGAAAACGCGATTAATGCGAGCAATAAGGCAGTCGGCGTGTTTTGGGTCTTTTCCCGGCACAGTAAGTAAACCACTTGGTTTATTCACAATAAGTAAGTCATCGTCTTGATAAACAATACTTAAATAAGGTGTCATTGGGGGATTATAATTGAGTAACACAGCCAGCCTCGATGATATGCAAGGACGCTATTTTAAAGGAGTATGAGCGCATACACAATGCCAGAGCTGGTTTTAGAAAAGTAGTTAAGATACAGTAAATTCAGCTATGGAGTTTTAAGAAAAGGACAAACAAATGTTTCGCTTTGGTTTAATTCGCAGTAAGCCTTGTTCACGATGTGGCTTAGAAGTAAATTATCTTGAGCCAGAGTGTCCGCACTGTAAAGGCCTATCAGATTTACAGGTCGTGTTTTTGAAGAAGTCCCACAGAGATGATTTACGTAATAAAAATAGCGATTTAATAGCCGTTTTTTGGAAGCTAACCCTTGTTGCATTTTTTATAACACTACTTCTCTTCATTTTTTAGGAATAGCTTGCTCTTTGGGCTTGCAGATATCTATTCCCCTTATTTTTAGCTACAATACGCGCCGTTTAATTATCTGGTAAATACAGTGGCTACTATCTCAAATAATTCCGTGTTAATGCTTCGTGCTCAGCAAATGACTGAGTCTCGTCGTGAATTTAAAGCGCGAGGAGCAAAGTTAACGCGTTGTGAGCGATGTTTATTAGCCGAACACTATTGTATTTGTGATGGTGTTGAACAGGCAAAGTGTGATGCCGCGGTTTGTTTACTTATGTACCATAATGAGAGTTTTAAGCCGTCAAATACTGGCCGTTTAATTGCTGAAATCGTGCCAGATAACCATGCCTTTAAATGGGATAGAACAAATCCAGATGAAGCCTTATTAAGCTTATTGGCAGATCCCCAGTATCAGCCAATGGTTATTTTTCCAGCCAGCGATGTAGACGACGAAGAGCGGGTGATCACCGAAGTAACCCCTGTTGAAGGTAAACGTCCATTGTTTATCTTTTTAGATGGTACTTGGCGCGAAGCTAAGAAAATGATCCGTAAAAGCCCTTATCTAGATAATTTTCCTGTGCTTTCAATTACACCTGAAAAGCTTTCGGATTATCGATTGCGTGTTGCCCCGCATGAGCATCAACTAGGTACTGCTGAGGTGGCTATTATGGTTCTTGCTCTTGCTGGTGAAGAAGATGCAACTCAAAAGCTTGAGCAACATTTTATTAAGTTTAGAGATGCTTACCTGCTTGGTAAGCGAAATAAGGGACGCCCGGAGTAATAGTACCAATCCGCAATAATACTTAATCATTTTGAGGGATTAAACCTGTCGCTACCTGCGTTAAAAATTACTGATTTAGAACAACTAAATAACGAAATTTTTGCCTTGTTATCGACGAGGTTTTATTGCCTCAAAATAGACCACTTAATTAAGCGAATTGGTATAACTCTTTACTAAATTGTAGGCAAAAGAAAAGCGCGTACTATCTCTAGTCGCGCTTGCGGAATCTTCTTAATTTTTTGCATCCTGCAATTGAATCTAATCAACTCCCTAAACTTTGCCAATCCATGCGATTACACTTTACTTATTGGTTCTGTGTAATATAAGGCAATCCCGCCTTGTTTCCTTGTTAGTCCTTTACATCCTTGCTGGTAATCACTTTACCATTCCCTTACGTGCCATCCCGACACTATCCCTTTATTTGCAAATCCGTTGCGATGCCCTAACGGCCTGTCCTTTATTCCACTTTTTGAACTTCCTGTATAACAATATACTGTTATTATGCCATTCCACATCATCCTGATGCTGTCCGTAGGTTGTCACTCCATTGCGTTACTCTTCCTGAGCCTGTCCTTGATTCCTTATTCTCCTAATGAACCTTATTCCGCGGTATTATGAGTAATGCTTCCTTATCCATCTACTCATTAAGCTTCTTGCTTAGTTGATGTAAGTAATTATAGAGAAATAGGCAAAGCTGAGTAGGTCAAAATCTTATTTAATCTGTTGGTTATTTTATTGTCATTTAATATATTTCATTAAATTTCAGTTTGTTAAGTGTTTTTATGCAGTGTTTGCTGGTGCTTTTTACTCAATAACTGCCATGTGGGTGAGATATGTCTTACATGCAAATTCCTAAATGGCAGCTATGTTGATTGAAATATAAGTTTAAACGGGTGCACTTTGCCCTAACTCTAGGTAAAATATTTTGATAATTGTTACTATTTAGGTGCTATAAAATGAAGAAAACAGCCTTAGTATTACTTAGCGCATTATTAAGCGCGCCTACATTTGCTGCAGATGTAGTAAATATTTACTCGTTTCGTCAACCATTCTTAATTCAGCCTATTTTGGATGATTTCACTAAGCAAACAGGCATTAAAACTAATGTGGTATTTGCAAAAAAAGGGCTGATTGAGCGTGTTAAGCGCGAAGGTAAACACAGTAAGGCTGATTTAGTATTAACTTCAAATTTTAGTGCGCTGATTCAATTAGAAGATTTAGGCTTAACGCAATCAATTAATAGCGATGTGGTTAATGCGAATGTGCCAAGCACTTTTCGCGATTCCGACGATCAATGGATAGCACTTACCAAGCGTGTACGTAATGTTTACTCCGCAAAAGAGCGCGTTGGTGCGCTTGGTGAGTTAACATACGAAGATTTAGCGGACCCAAAATACAAGGGTAAGATCTGCACTCGCTCTGGTAAACATCCTTACAATTTAGGTTTAGTCGCTTCTATGGTTGCTCACCATGGCGAAGCAAAAACTAAGCAATGGCTTGAGGGCGTAAAAGCCAATTTAGCACGTAAACCGCAAGGTAATGACAGAGCGCAAGTCAAAGCCGTAAAAGAAGGTTTATGCGATCTGGCGTTAGGCAACAGCTATTATTTTGGCAAAATGATGCAAGATGAGCAGCAAAAATCATGGGCAGAAGCGGTATATATTAACTTCCCTAACCAAATAAACCGTGGTTCTCATATCAATGTATCGGGCGTTGTTATGACCCGTTATGCTAAAAACCCTGAAAATGCCTTGAAACTGATTGAGTATATGACCGACAATAAGGCGCAAAATATGTATGCTTCCGTTAATATGGAATACCCTGTAAAGCAAGGGGTTGCATTATCTGAGATGGTTGCATCATGGGGTGAGTTTAAAGAAGACAGTCTTCCTCTTGATGAGATCAGCAAATATCGCCCTGTGGCACTGAAGCTGATTGATGAAGTAAAGTTTGATTTATAACGAGAACATTCCTCGTTACACAATTTTATAAAAGCTGTTTTTTAACAGCTTTTATTTTATCTGGTATTAATCCACTTATGCATGTGAAGTTTTCGCTGTCGCGTTGGCAGCTTACAGCCTGGCTTATTGGCCTGTTGCTTGTTACGCCATTGGGCTTTTTGTTATTTGAATCTCTGCAAGGGGATTCAGATGTATTTCAGCACCTTTTCGATACTGTGCTGTGGGATTATACCCGTAATACACTCATACTCATTGCAGGGGTAGGGCTGTTAAGCTGTATAATTGCATTGCCGTTAGCTTGGTTAACTGCATATTGTGACTTTCCTGGACGTAAGCAATTTGAATGGGCGTTAATGCTGCCTTTAGCAATGCCAACTTATCTTATCGCCTACGTGTATACCGACTTACTTGATTACGCAGGGCCTGTACAGATCGCACTCAGAGACTGGTTTGGTTGGCAATCACCAGACGATTACTGGTTTTTTGATATTCGTACATTGACTGGGGCTATTTTTATGATTGCCTTGGTACTCTATCCTTACTTATACCTAATTTTTAAAACGGCACTCAGAGAGCAGTCTTTTAAACTAGTGCAAGCTAGTCAACTAATGGGGCTATCACCATTACAAAGTTTTTTACGCGTTAGTTTGCCTCTTGGTCGTGGGGCGATTGTGGCAGGGGTTACATTGATCAGTATGGAGGCTATGGCTGATTTTGCTACTGTTAACTACTTTGCTGTGAGCACACTGACGACCGCTGTTTATGATACATGGCTTGGCTATTACTCATTAACCGCAGCGGCGAAAATCTCAGGTATTATGTTACTGATTTTGTTTTTAACCATCATGGTTGAGCGCTTTAGTCGTCGCAATCAAGCTGTGTATGAACGTCAGTCAAGCGTAAACAGCGCAACTTTGTATCGCTTAAAAGGCGGTGCGGCATGGGCTGCAAGCTTGGCTTGCACCGTTGTGCTGGTATTGGCTTTTATTCTGCCGGTTGGAGTATTAGTTAAATATGCCATTGTCTATGCAGATGAAGCATGGAATGGGGCATTCTTTAATTACGCTTGGCAAAGCTTTAAAGTGGCTGTAGTGGTGAGCATTGCAACTATCCTATTGAGCTTATTGTTATTGTTTTATCAACGCATTGCGAAGCAAGCTTACCCCTTGATCCCTGGGCGTTTAGCAAGTACTGGCTATGCCTTACCTGGTACTGTATTAGCGATTGCTGTATTGCTCCCATTAACTCAGCTAGATGATGCATTAAATAATTGGCTTGAGCCTTTTGGTCTATCACCAGGGTTACTTTTAAGCGGTACTTTATTTGCGATGATTTTTGCTTATGTTGTACGTTTTTATGCGATTGCGCATGGCGCGCTTGAAAGCAGTTTTTTACGTATTAGCCCATCACTTGATATGGCCAGCCAATCAATGGGCAAAGGGCCCTTACAAACCTTGTGGCGAGTACATTTACCGCTATTAAAACGCGGTATTTTAACAGCTGGTTTATTAGTGTTTATTGAGTGCATGAAAGAGTTACCTGCGGCTTTATTACTCAGACCTTTTAATTTTGAAACCCTAGCAACTCATGTTTTTCAATATGTTAGTGATGAGCAATTGGAGCTTGCGTCAATTTCAGCCTTGTTTATCGTGTTAGTTGGGTTAATCCCTTTGTATTTCGTTAATCGTTCGATGGAGCAAAATCACTCATGAGTCATTTGATAATTAAAGACTTAGCTTATCAGTACAATGCGACTCAGGTGTTGAGTGAACTAAACCTCAATGTTGAACAAGATGAAATCGTCTGTTTGCTTGGCGCAAGTGGCTGCGGCAAAACCACCACCTTAAAGGCAATTGCCGGGATTTTACAGCCTGATCAAGGCTATATGAGTATTGATTCAAAAGTGGTCAACGATAGTGGGCTGTTTGTTGCACCGGAAAAACGTAATATTGGCATGATGTTCCAAGACTATGCGTTGTTTCCTCATTTAACGGTGAGCGACAACATTGCGTTTGGTCTTAGCAATATGAGCAAAGCGCAAAAACGAGAGCGTGTAGATGAAATGCTTAGCCTTGTTAAACTCGATGGTTGTGCACAGCGATATCCGCACCAGCTTTCTGGTGGCCAACAGCAACGAGTGGCAATAGCCCGTGCACTTGCTTACAAACCAAGTTTATTATTACTTGATGAGCCATTTTCGAATATTGATACACAAGTACGTTTTGAGCTTATTGCCGATATACGCCGCATTATTAAAGCTCAGCAGGTTTCTGCGGTATTTGTTACTCACTCAAAGGAAGAAGCTTTCGCATTTGCTGACACGCTTGCGGTTATGCATGGTGGAAAAATAGCCCAACAAGGCTCTCCTGAGCAGTTATTTAGCCAACCTAACTCAAAGGTGGTTGCAGAGTTTCTTGGTACGGGCATATACTTAACGGCAAAAGTATTAACGCCAACTGAATACGAAACGGCGTTTGGTGTGGTTCACTCATTGACACCGAACAATGCAGATTGTCAGCAAGGTCAAGTGTATATAAGACCGCACCATATTCAGTTGTGTGAAGCTGCGCACAGTGACGCAAACAGTTTAACTATTTTGCACAGGCGCTTTATCGGTACGCGTTATGTATATCGAATCAATATTGCAGGGCAAGAGTGTGAAGTTGCTGCAGAGCAAGACCGCGTGTTAGCTGTTGAGCAGCCTGTAAAAATAAAAATAATGCCGCACACAGTCAATTTTTTTCATGATTAGTAATAAATAACAATCTTGAATCCTTGGCTTTGTGCAAATAACGAGAAGCTAAGGATTCACTATGGCGCAAGCGCAATCTGGGATTTGTGCTGAAGCAAACTTACATGGTTTGCACCTGTTTTTTAATGTTTACGATGGCCACGATGAGTCATTACGTAAAAAACTAAAACGCGTTAGCGTCATTCAAGATGAGTTTGCTGATCAGTTCTCAGAAGCCATGCTATCGTGTGTGGTTGCCCTTGGCGCTCAATATTGGCCGCATATTCTGCCCGAGTTTATCCCTAGCCAATTGCAAAGCTTTCCGAATGTGACTCACAGTGAGCATGTGATGAGTGCTCAGCCATTTGACTTGTTTGTACAAATTCGCTCAGACCGTGAAGATGTAAACCATCTATTTGCTCTGCAAATTCTAAAATTATTAACACCGGATGTTGAGCTGGTGGAGCAGGTCCGTAATTTTCGGTTTTTAGATGGACGTGATTTTAACGGCTTTATTTATGCAGGCGATACACCCCATGGTCGCCAAAAGCGTAGTACAGCACTTATCGATAAACCGGGGCACTTTGAAGACCAAGGCAGCTATATCCATGTTCAGCGCTTTGTGCATGATTTGAGTGTCTGGCAGCATTTATCGTTATCAGAGCAAGAGCAAATCATGGGGCGCACGCGTCTAGATAACACCTTGATTGTGCCTGCTGTAGAAACCAGTCATGCGGTTCGTAGTGAATTAAAAGATGAGCATGGCCAGCCTCTCTTGCTAAACCAAAGCATGCCATTTGGTGATGTGCATAAGCAGGGAATTTTAATGGTTTCGTGTGCGGCGCAAGGGGATGCGTTTGAGCAGGTATTAAAGAGTCGCTTGGGGCAGGGCGATTGCTATGATCATTGGCTCGATTTTACTCAAGCCGATATGGGATCTGCGTTTTTCGCCCCGTCAGTAAACTTCTTAAAGCAGCTTTAAACGGTATCGAATAAAGTGCGTACGCGATCAAGCGTTACATCGATTTCAGAAATCTTCGCAGGGGCGATAAAAATAGTGTCGTCGCCTGCAATAGTGCCTAGTACGCCATCTGCTTTACCGAGTGAATCAAGTAAACGAGCAATTAATTGTGCTGCGCCTGGACTGGTGCGAATGATAATCATCATTTCGTTATGCATAATATCAATAACAAGCTGACGCAGCGGGCTTTTCGCTGTTGGCACACCCATTTCAGCCGGTAAGCAATAGACCATTTCTTGTTTTGCATTACGAGTACGTACCGCACCAAATTTGCTTAGCATGCGAGATACTTTACTTTGACTAATATTATCAAAGCCTTGCTCTTTTAATGCTTCGACAATCTCACCTTGTGAACCGAAGTTTTCTTCTTTTAATAGCGCTTTAAACGCTTTGATCAGTGCTTCTTGTTTGTCTTGTGGTTGCATGTTGCCGTTTCTTTATTCATAAAATGTAGGGTAATTCTACACAACTCTGCATATTTATGCAGTATTAGTTTACAAAGTCGTCCAAAATGCTGTGTCTTTACAGCCAAGTTTACAACTATGGTCGAAATTATACGCGAAATAAGCAGGATAAATTTGTTTTTAGTCGCTAATTTCATTATCTTTAGGGCCACAAATATTTCCTACCTCAAATTACGGAGAATTCCAATGAAAGTTGCTGTTTTAGGCGCAGCTGGCGGTATCGGCCAAGCATTGTCTTTATTATTAAAAACAAGTTTACCTGCAGGTTCTGAATTATCGTTATACGATGTTGCCCCTGTTGTTCCTGGTGTAGCGGTTGATCTTTCTCACATCCCAACAGACGTTAAAGTTGAAGGCTTTGGTGCTGACAGCCTAGACGCAGCATTAGCTGGTTGTGATATCGTTCTTATCCCAGCGGGTATGCCACGTAAGCCAGGCATGGACCGTGCGGACCTTTTCAACGTAAACGCAGGTATCATCAAAACATTAGCTGAAGGCATCGTTAAAAACTGTCCTAAAGCGTTAGTAGGTATCATCACTAACCCAGTAAACGGCACAGTGCCAATCGTTGCTGAAGTATTCAAAAAAGCGGGTACTTACGATGCAGGCCGTGTATTCGGTATCACAACGCTTGACGTGATCCGTTCAGAAGCATTTGTTGCTGAACTTAAAGGTTTAAGCGCAACTGACGTTAAAGTTCCAGTGATCGGCGGTCACTCAGGTACGACAATCCTTCCTCTTCTATCTCAAGTTGAAGGTGTTACTTTCACTGACGAAGAAGTTGCGGCATTAACTCCACGTATCCAAAACGCAGGTACTGAAGTTGTTAACGCTAAAGCGGGTGGCGGTTCAGCGACTCTTTCTATGGGCGCAGCTGCAGCACGCTTCTGTATGTCTTTAGTTAAAGGCTTACAAGGTGAAGAAGTAATTGATTACGCATACGTTGCAGTTGAAAACGGTGACGCAGCATACTTCGCACACCCAGTTCGTCTAGGTAAGAACGGCGTTGAAGAAATTCTTTCTTACGGTGAGTTAAGTGCATTCGAAGAGCAAGCTAAAAACGACATGCTAGCTACACTTAACAAAGACATCCAAGAAGGTGTTGATTTCATCAACGGTTAATTCCGACAGATGATAGGCGATTTTTTAAATCGCCGAAAACAAAAAAGCCTGCAAATGCAGGCTTTTTTAATGGCTCGAATAAATAGTGTTTAGTGATCGCGGGCAACGGCGATACGGGCCAAACTCTCTAAGGCTTGTTTGTACGGTGTATCTGGTAAGAACGCAATACAAGCAATTGCTTTGTCAGCTTCTTGCTCAGCTTTTTGCATTGCAAACTCAAGGGCTTTAGTGTCAGCTAATGCCGCTAGAATGCTTTCTAAATGGTCCATACCATTACCAAGCTCAATTGCTTCACGTACTAGCTTAACTTGCTCTGGTGTGCCTTTTTGCATTGCGTAGATAAGCGGTAGGGTAGGTTTACCTTCAGCTAAATCATCGCCAATGTTTTTACCAAGTTGCTCGGCATCAGCGTTGTAATCAAGTACATCATCCACTAATTGGAATGCAGTGCCAAGATGCATTCCATATAAGTTTAATGCTTCAAGGGTTTGCTCGTCTTGCTCGGTAATAATTGCAGCAAGGCCGGTTGCAGCTTCGAACAATTTTGCCGTTTTGCTGTAAATAACCTGCATATAGCTTTGTTCTGTGGTGTCAGGGTCATTACAGTTCATTAGCTGTAATACTTCACCTTCAGCGATGACATTGGTTGCATCCGCTAAAATTTGCATGATTGGCATTTTACCTAGGCCAACCATAAGCTGAAATGAACGTGTATAGATAAAGTCACCGACCAAAACGCTAGCTGCATTACCAAACTCTGCGTTGGCTGTAGGCGTACCACGGCGCAAATGTGACTCGTCGACAACGTCGTCATGCAATAAAGTGGCGGTATGAATAAATTCGATGATAGTGGCAAGCGTAATATGGTCTTTGCCCTCATAACCAAGTGCTTTTGCCGCTAAAATGGCCAACATAGGACGAACGCGTTTACCGCCACTGTTTACTATGTATAAACCGAGTTGGTTAACCAATGCGACATCTGAGCGCATTTGGGCATGTATAAGTTGATTGACGTCATCCATTTCATTTTCGATTAACGTCTGGATAGCTTTTATATCCATTGATCTCCGAGCCAATATTTATGGGTATACGGGGCTGATTGTACAACAAAAAAAGCGCTTGCTCGATATTTTGTGATGATTCAGTAAAAAAACACTGTAAAGTTTTTTATTTGAGATCAATTTTGCCAAGATAAATTTATAACCTTGATTAATAAGTGAACAGCTTTTTGAATTTTAAAGGTGCCTATTATTAGCGTAATTTAATTGTCATGAGATCGTAAAAACCGCTTGGCATGTGGTGTTTTTAGGATAGAATAGGGGAAAATATTGAATTGCTCTCAATGCAGCTATTTTTTATTCATTTTATCGAAAAAGAGGCTTGCTAGTTTTTGCACATTAGCGTAAACTTCGCGCCCTATTGAAGAATATTTTAGTTGCGTCGATTTGAGGGCGCACAGACGGAGTTAATTATGTACGCGGTTTTCCAAAGTGGTGGTAAACAGCACCGTGTGACTGAAGGTCAAACAATTCGTCTTGAGAAATTAGACGTTGAAACTGGTGCAGCAGTTGAATTTGATTCAGTACTTTTAGTTGCTGATGGTGAGAAAATCGAGATCGGTGTACCGTTCGTAAACGGTGGTAAAGTAACAGCTGAGGTTGTTTCACACGGTCGCGGTGAGAAAGTTAAGATTGTTAAATTTAGACGTCGTAAGCATTCTCGTAAGCAAATGGGCCATCGTCAATGGTTCACTGAAGTTAAAATCACTGGCATTAGCGCTTAATTAGAGGTACTGAGAAATGGCACATAAAAAAGCAGCTGGTAGTACTCGTAACGGTCGCGATTCAGAAAGCAAACGCCTAGGTGTTAAGCGTTTTGGTGGTGAATCAGTTCTAGCGGGTAGCATCATTGTTCGTCAACGTGGTACTCGTTTCCACGCTGGCGCAAACGTAGGTATCGGTAAAGACCACACTATCTTCGCAAAAGCAGATGGTAAAGTTCAATTCGAACAGAAAGGTCCTTTAAACCGTAAATACGTAAATATCGTAGCTGAGTAATCATCTCGATATTTGAAAAACCCCGCCTTTGCGGGGTTTTTTGTTTTAAGGCACATAATAGTGCGTATAAATATATACCTAAGCGCCTTGGCATTGGGTGCTGAATAGGGCACTTAGGTATATAATAGAGTTATTAACAAGCCAATCTTAAAGTGAGTAATCATGAAGTTTGTAGATGAAGTAGAAATTCGTTGTGACGCGGGTGATGGCGGCAGCGGTGTCGTATCTTTCCGACGTGAAAAATATGTACCAGATGGCGGTCCTGATGGCGGCGACGGCGGCGATGGCGGCAGCGTTTATCTACAAGCCGATGAAAACTTAAATACGTTAATTGATTACCAATTTGAGCGTTTTCATAAAGCAGAGCGCGGCACAAATGGTCAAAGCCGTAACATGACAGGTAAAAAAGGCGCTGATTTAACGCTTAAAGTACCTGTTGGTACACGTATCATTGATGTTGACACTGAAGAGTCATTAGGTGATTTGACCAAGCATGGTCAAAAGGTTGTTGTTGCAAAAGGTGGTTTCCATGGCTTGGGGAATGCACGTTTTAAATCAAGTACAAACCGCGCTCCACGTCAAAAAACACTAGGTACACCTGGTGAAGTTCGCAGCTTACGTCTAGAGCTAATGCTACTTGCTGATGTTGGCTTACTTGGTTTACCAAATGCTGGTAAATCAACGTTTATCCGCAGTGTTTCTGCAGCTAAACCAAAAGTGGCAGATTACCCGTTTACGACGCTTATTCCTAATCTTGGTGTAGTACGCCCAGATGCGAATAAGTCATTTGTAATTGCTGATATCCCAGGTCTAATCGAAGGCGCTTCAGATGGCGCAGGCCTTGGTATTCGCTTCTTAAAACACTTAGAGCGTTGTCGTGTATTACTGCATATCATTGATGTTATGCCTGTTGATGGTACAAACCCGGTTGATAATGCCTTTGCGATTATTAATGAGCTACACCAATACAGCCCTAAACTTGCTGAAAAGCCGCGCTGGTTAGTATTTAACAAAATTGACCTATTACCAGAAGATGAAGCTGAAGCCCTGTGTAATGAAATTGCCGAAGAGCTAGGTGAAGAGGTTAATGTTTACCGTATTTCTGCTGCGAATAAACAAAATACTCAAGCATTGTGTCATGACATTATGGCGCTACTTGATAGTATGCCGAAAGAGAAATTCGCTGAAGAAGAGAAAGAAGAAGTTGAATTTAAGTGGGATACTTATCATCAGAAAGCGACCTCTCAAGATGATGATGATTGGGATGACGACTGGGATGATGATGACTACGATGTGGAAGTTATCTACCAACGATAAAATTTAAAACTGAAAAGGAGCCATGCGCTCCTTTTTTATTAATAAGAAAAAAGTATTAAGGTTTAGTGTGAAAATTTCAATGATTGCTGCGATGGCAAATAACCGAGTAATTGGCCAAGACAACCAAATGCCATGGCATTTACCCGCCGATCTGCAACACTTTAAAAAAGTAACCATGGCAAAGCCTGTGATCATGGGCCGCAAAACGTTTGAATCAATAGGCCGCCCTTTACCAGGTCGTCAAAATATTATTATCACGCGTAATGTTGATTACACAGCAGAGGGTATTGAGGTGGTTACTTCTCCAGAAGCTGCGCTGAAATTGGTTGCTGATGTTGAAGAAGTTATGATTATTGGTGGCGGAAATATATACGAACAATTCCTGTCTCAAGCAGATCGTCTATACTTAACTTTTATCGACCTCGAAGTGGCCGGTGACACGCAATTCCCAGATTACGAAAGTGTTGCTAATTGGACAGTTGCCGAGCAAGAAAAGCATCAGCCTGATAACAAAAACCCTCACTCGTATACTTTTGTAACCCTGTACAAAAATTCGTAACATTATTGCGGTAAAATTAATTAGTTGGTACAATATTACACAATCTTGGTAAGAAAAAAGTATTACATAAGGGCAAAATATGATGAAGTTACCAAATATGTTACTTGCAGCGGCTGTTGTATCAGCGTCAGTTGCGTATACAGCACCAGCAAAAGCTGATGATCAATTAGCGGTTTCTATCTGTGAATATATCGCAGCTGATGATAAAAACCGTTTGCGTAGTAAGCTTAAAAGCTCACGTGTGAAAATTCGTAACATTTTTGATGCTGTGAAATGCAATGGCAATAACATGCTTCGTCATGCAATCGAAAGCGGCGCGGCAGATACTGGTGAGTATATTGTTAAGAACTTATCAAAAAGCTCTTTAGAAGATGGTGCTGATATTGCTTGGGCTGAGTCGAACGGTCACGGTGGTTCACCACTAATCGCTGTTATTAAAGACCGCGCAGGCCTTTAATTTAAGCGCCAAAAGAATTTAAGAAACCGCACTCGTTGCGGTTTTTTTGTGCCTGTAAGGTAAGTAACTTGTTGAGAATCTCTCGTTTATTAAAAACTGGAAGCTTCTAAAGTTGAAGTCTTCCAGTTTGAGGCATTTACTGCTTGTTATTTATGGTAGCTTAAACAGGTTTCTACTTCGTTCTTCGAACCTAAGATCACCGCCACACGTTGGTGAATAGCGTCAGGTTGAATGTCCATGATGCGCTCAGTGCCTGTAGAAGCTATGCCGCCAGCTTGTTCGATTAACATTGCCATTGGATTTGCTTCGTATAATAAACGTAATTTGTTAGGTTTATTTGGATCTTTCGTGTCAGTTGGGTAAGTAAAAATACCACCACGACATAATACACGGTGCACATCACCCACCATTGCAGCAATCCAGCGCATGTTGAAGTTACGACCACGTGGGCCTGTGTCACCAGCAATTAAGTCATTGATGTAATTTTGCATCGCAGGTTGCCAATGGCGTTGGTTTGAAGCATTGATAGCAAATTCGCTGGTCTCTTCAGGTACGCTTGCAAAATCTTGTGTTAATAAGAAGGTACCGTGCGTTTTATCTAAGGTGAAAAAGCGTGTGCCCTTGCCGGTTGTTAACGCCAGCACGGTTGATGGGCCATATAATACATAACCCGCTGCAACTTGGTTTTTACCCGGTTGCATAAAAATACTAGGATCAGCTGGATCTGAACCTTCAGGCGCCGCCATAATTGAGAAAATCGTACCAACGAGTGAGTTGATATCAGTATTTGATGAGCCATCAAGTGGGTCGAATGCAACAATGTAGTTGGCATCTGGATTACCCGCAACGGTGAAGTCTTCTTCTTCAGAGGCAATGGCTTTTACGTAGCCCGATTCTAATAAAATATCTTTTAAAAGTTGATTAGTTAGAACATCGAGTTTTTTCTGAGTTTCACCCTGAATGTTTTCGTCTAGGGTTGAGCCTAATACGCCAGATAGGGCGCCTTGACCAACACGAAATGAAATTTCTTTACATGCCGCAAGTACCGTTCTGATCAATGAGATCAGTTCACGAGGGCAACCATCTTCTAACAATACCGGTGGGAGTCTACGCATTCTATTTTCCTGATAACGTTGTAGCCAGACATTTTTAGTGTGAGAGAGAATGTCTTAGCAAGCGCTGAATTTCGTCTTAAATAGCTGATTTTTATAAACGGTACTTTATACTGCTTAATACCTATACAGTATTTAAAACGCGAATAACAAAGATAAGATTATGCAAAAAATACCATTACTACGATATCTGCTCTTAGCTGTGCTACTTACTATGATAACTCAAGCACACGCAGCAATTAAGTCTATAAATGATTTTACTGAAAAAATGACTCATTTTTCAGGCTATTTTTCATTTTACTACGACACAGAAAACGGCAAATTGTATCTTGAAGTGGATAAACTCGAGCAACAATTTTTACTACAACAAAGCCTACCTTACGGTGTTGGTTCAAATGATATTGGCTTAGATCGCGGTCAGTTAGGTGACACACATTTAGTACAGTTTGAGCGTTTTGGCGATAAGGTAATGCTAAGAGCCATCAATACATATTACCGCGCTAATACTAATAACCTTGCGGAACAACAAAGTATTAAAGAGGCGTTCGCATCGAGTATTTTAGCGGGTTTTAGTGTTGTAGCTCAGTCAGATACTGCTGTACTTGTGGATTACACCCCTTATTTATTAAGCGATGTTCATGGTGTAAGCCGTCGTTTATCGGCAACTGGGCAGGGAAGTTTTAATCTAGATAGCAACCGCAGTGCGGTTTATTTAGCACGCTCAAAAGCATTTGAAAAAAATACTGAATTAGAAGCCGTGCTTACTTTTCATGGTAATAACCCAGGAAAGTATGTACGCCAAGTGAGCGCAGACCCTTATGCGCTGACAGTACATATGCATCACTCATTAATTGAATTACCTGATGATAACTACACCCCGCGCAAGTTCCACCCTCAAGCAGGTTTTTGGAGCATTGAACACAAAGATTATGCGGCAGCGCTGGGTGAGTCTATGTATGTGCGTTACATCCCGCGTCATCGTTTAGCAAAAAAAGATCCGAGCCTGCCAATCAGCGAGCCCGTTGAGCCGATTGTTTATTACTTAGATCCGGGCGTACCAGAGCCAGTTAAAACAGCGTTACTTGATGGTGCTAAATGGTGGAATGATGCCTTTAATGCAGCAGGTTATAAGAACGCATTTATCGTTAAAGTGCTCCCTGATGATGCCGACCCTATGGATATTCGCTACAACGTAATTCAATGGGTGCACCGTGCAACCCGTGGTTGGTCGTATGGCAGTTCAGTGATTGACCCTCGAACTGGCGAAATTATCAAAGGCCATGTGACACTGGGTTCACTGCGTGTTCGTCAAGATATCTTAATTGCAGAAGCATTAGCAGCTCCCTATTTTGAAGGCAATGAAGTAGCTAAGCGTTTACAAGCCATGGCACTTGACCGCATCCGTCAATTAAGCGCTCATGAAGTAGGGCATACTTTAGGTATTTCGCATAACTTTGCAGCGTCAGTGGCAGACAGAGCCTCTGTAATGGATTATCCACACCCACTACTGAGCTTTGATGAGCAAGGTAAATTAGATGTAAGCCGAGGCTATGCTGCTGGCATGGGCGTGTGGGATACCCAAGTTATTAAATATGGTTATAGCGATTTCACTAATCAAGATGAAGCACAGCAATTGGCTGCTATTTTAGCCGAGAACAAAAGCAAAGGGTTGGAGTTTATCTCAGACAGTGATGCCCGCGCTCAAGGGGGCGCTCACCCAACTGGGCATTTATGGGATAACGGAAGTTCACCGAGTGATGAGCTTATGCGGGTACTAGATGTTCGTAAACAAGCGCTGACGAGCTTTGGTATCGAAAACATCAAAACGGGCACAGCTTTATCACAACTAGAAGAAATGCTGGTGCCACTTTATTTGTTCCACCGCTATCAAGTTGAAGCGGCGGTTAAATTAATTGCCGGTGTAAATTACGAATACGAAGTTCGTGATGGTTCACAACCAAAAGGGGCACAGGTTGTGGCAAAGCAAACACAACAAGCGGCAGTGGATGCCGTACTTGCGACATTAAAAGCTGAGAACCTTGTTTTGCCTGAGTCGGTATTAGCGCTTATTCCACCAAAAGCGTATGGTGAATCAAAATCACGGGAGAGCATTGTTGGTCGCACAGGACTAACGCTCGATGCGATGGCACTGCCTGAGGTTGCTGCAGCACATAGCTTGAGCCTACTTTTTAATAGCCAACGCATTAACCGTTTAGCGCAGCAGCAAGCACGAAGCGATGCATTTTATGGTTTAGATGCGTTATTAGCACAAACTTATCAGCAAGTTTTCGAGCAAAAAATTGCTTCAGGTATGGCTGGTAAAATTAGTCAACGTGTGCAGCTTTTAACTGCGAAACAGTTTGCTGACCTAGTGGCAAGCAATGAGGTAGCACCCGAAGTACAAGCTCAGCTTCGTTACTACTTAGCTAAACTTGCAAAGAGTTACCAGCAAGAATCAATGCTAGGCAGTGTATCCGTTGGCAACAGTGCATTTAAGCAATATTTAAGCGAGCAAATCAGTCACTTTTTAGAAAACGGTGAATGGCCTGCAAACTTTAAAGTGTTGCCAATGCCACCGGGTTCGCCAATTTAACTCACCTTTCTTTTAAGACGCCTAGCATAGCTAGGCGTTTTACTTGCATAAAATTGGATATTTGCTAATCTAGCGGCCTTCCTTTTTTGTCTTTTTGAGGTGTATATGGCGTTTTTTTCTCGCTCGTTGTTAGCAGCGGCCATTACATTCTCTAGCTTTTCCAGTTACGCAACCCTAGAAAAAAAACAATGCGATGTAGAGCTAAGCCATGGCTTGATCATCACTGATGATGTCATTCGTATAGTTGATAAAGGTCAAACTCGCGTACAAATCAACAACGATAACCAATTGTTTATACGTGGTTATTGGGTTGATTTAAGCCCAGAAGAAAGCCAAGTTGTGGAGCAATTCAGTCGGGGTATTAGGCAAACCGTCCCTGAACTTGTTGACTTAGCGACCGATGGTGTAAACCTTGGCTTAAGTGCTATCGAGCAAGTTGTTGAGGGCATGTCAGACAAAGAGCCTGAAGTGCTAAAAACTCAACTGCAATATGTTGAGCGTGCACTAATGGATAAATTTAAGCGTGGCGATGACTTTTTCTTTATTGCTCCGCAGTCGCTGTCGAAAATCGATGACTTTTTTACCAAAGAAATCAGCCAAAAAATTCACTCTGCAGTTCACGGTTCACTTGGCGCTATTTTAGTTTCGCTAGGTGATGCCTTTAAATCGCGCGAAGGTAACATCGAAGACCGTATCAATGATATGGGGCAGCGTATGGATATCATCTCAAAAGAAATTGATAAATCACTACAAAAGAAAGCAGAGCAATTAGAGATGAAAGCCTCAGAATACTGTGAGTGTTTGAACTCATTAGATGTCACTGAGTCACGATTACAACAAATGGTGCCGGGGATGGCCGATTTTGATTTGGTACAAATAAAGTCTTAATACGAACTTAAAACGAAAAAGCCCAGCAGTTGCTGGGCTTTTTCGTTTTTACTTGTTTGAATTAGCTAAACTTAGCGGTTTCAGTTTCTAAATCGCTAGTAAGGCCTTTGATCAAATCGGTTGCTGTATGAGCCTGATTAGATACATTAGCCGTTTGTGAAGCCGTGTCTGAGATAGTTACGATGCGCTTGGCGGTGTCTTCACCAGCATCAAGCTGCTCTTTTGCAGCAATAGCTATCTGATGGCTCATTTGCGCGATTGCGCTGAGTGAGCTGGCAACGCGTTTTAGTTCTTCATTGGCTTTAGTCGATTTTTCTACGGTTTGTTCACTGGTACTCATACTGAGCGAAACAGATGACTTGGCATCTAGGGTTGCAGCTTGTAGTTTGCCAATCATATTGCGGATTTCTTCAGTGCTGGTCTGTGTGCGTTGGGCAAGCCCACGAACTTCATCAGCAACCACAGCAAAACCTCGTCCTTGCTCACCTGCACGGGCAGCTTCTATTGCCGCATTAAGCGCAAGTAAGTTAGTTTGTTCGGCAATACCTTGAATAACACTCAGCACATTTGCGATGTTATTTACCTCATCATCAAGCACTTGAATATTATTACCAGCGCTGTCAATTTGCTGCTCTAAAAGCGCGATGGTATCAGCTGCCTCGCTGGTTAAGTGGCTGGCACTTTGACCTTGTTGCTCAGCTTCTTGCACTGAGTAAGCTGCTTGTTCAGCATGTTCTACAACGGTTTGCGCTGAGGCTGTTAACTCGGTAATAGCTGAAGCAACCATTTGAGTTTCTTCGTTTAGGCTACGAGTGAGTTTGTCGAGCTCAACAGAGCGAGACTCGTTATCAACACTTTGATTTTTTAAGCTATCTGTAACACCTTTAATGCCACCAACAACGCCGCGTAACCCTTGCTGCATATAATGCATGGCTGCAATAATGCTTTCAGGTGGGGTATCTTGGCGAATATGTGAGTTTAAGTTGCCACGAGAGACATTCTTAACAATACCAATTACTTCATCAATTTCGCCGCCCAAGGCATTAGTGAGCGATGAACCAAAGCGGGCAATGGCAAAGGTCAGCGCAATGGCAATAAGCATAGATAAGCCCAGCAGCCACTTTGCAGTATTCCAATAACGTTCATCAACTTCTTTGGCGCTAATACCAGTACCAACATACCAGCCAAACAGCGGTGTTTTTTGTACTACAGAAGTTAGATCAACGGTTTCACCATCTCGCACTGAATCCCAGTGATAGGTGATGATTTTATTGGTCGTGTTACCCACGAGATTTTCGACCATACGGCCGATACTGTTGCCGCTGGCATCTTTAAAATCGTTAAAGCTGGTGCCGTGTAGTTCTGGGTCGTGCGGAGTGGCGACAAAATCTAAGTTGTTGTCGACGACATACACATATTCTGAGTCGTGGTATTTATTTTCTCGAAGTACCTGAATCGCGAGCTTCTTTGCTTGTGCTTCTTCGAGTTGATTGCTTTTAACCATCAACTCAAATTGCTCAACAATATTGGTGGTGCTCTTCATGAGCTGGTTGATACGCGCGATGTTGTCGCTTTCGCTGGCATGGCGTAAAGATTGTAAGCCAAGTAATGCTATCGCCGATAACGCAATAAACATAGCGATAGCAAATAAGGTGATTTTTGTTTTTAAAGCTAATCCTGATAACACAGTCAGCCTCCTTTATTATTTCCCCTGTTAACTTCTACCACGTTTGTCTGGTTTTATTAAGGAAAAATGACAGCGTTATCATGATTTTTACTCAAGTACCTATTTAGAGCTTCAGTTCGGCTTCTGTCAGGGCACGATATTCACCGCTTGCAAGGCTTTCATCGAGGGTGATGCCAGCTATTTTTTCACGATGTAATTCAACAACTTTATTACCTACAGCTGCAAGCATTCGTTTAACTTGATGGTATTTACCTTCGCAAATTGAAAGGCGTAAGCTGTAGCTTGCAAGCTTTTCAACAATAGCAGGGCGGGTTAGTTCTTTTTCGTTGTGTAATTGCACCCCTTGCTCTAATGCTGCAATGGCTTCTTCATCAATAGGCTCTTGAGTTTCAACTAAATAGGTTTTGAATTTGTTATGCTTTGGTGCAGTAATTTTGTGTGACCAGTCGCCGTCATTGGTGATGATCACTAACCCTGTGGTGTCGATATCTAAACGGCCTGCAACATGAAAGTCGCTCATATTTGGTTCATCAAGTAAATCAAATACAGTCGGGTGAAGGTCATCTTTATTGGCACATACATAGCCAGCTGGTTTATGGAGCATGAAGTAGCGTTTGCCTAAAAATACCAGTGGCTCGCCTTGCCAGCGCACATCGTCATCTTGGTTGATTGAATAATCAAATGAGGTGATCACCTCGCCATTAACGGTGGCGTATTTACGTTTTATACCTGCTTTGGTTTTACTGCGAGGTAACTCGGCAATATGGCTAATAAATTTATCTAAACGGCATGGAAATTTCATTGGGATCACATTTTTAGTCGGCTACAATGGCGGCGAGTATAGCGGATACTAGTTACCTATGACAGTACACCAAGGACAAATATTACAGTATTACCAAGCGCAAATAGCCAAAGGTGATTTGCAAGAAGACCGTGCCCAGCGCACAGCGATAAATGCTCTTGATAATCTAGCCATAGAACTGGCTGCACCAAGCCATTGGTGGCAAAGCGCTAAGCCAATAAAAGGGGTTTACTTATATGGTCCAGTAGGGCGTGGTAAATCCATGTTAATGGACGTGTTTTTCAAGCTTGTTGATATTGACGCTAAGCAGCGTTTGCATTTTCATCATTTTATGAAGCAAGTGCATGAGCGCTTAACTCAGCTGCAAGGGCAAAAAAATCCGCTGACGGTGATTGCTAAAGAGTGGGCAGAGCATATTCGCTTGATTTGTTTTGATGAGTTTTTTGTGTCTGATATTGGCGATGCCATGATCTTAGGTGGCTTATTCAAAGCCCTGTTTGAGCAACAAGTAGTGTTAGTGGCAACGTCGAACTGTCAACCGGAGCAGTTATATCGCAACGGTTTACAGCGCGCACGATTTTTACCCACTATCGATTTATTAAATGAGCATTGCCATGTTTTAAGTGTTGAAGGCGATACAGATCATCGCTTTCGCTTTGGCAAACAAACCGCACATTATTTTATTAATAACAAAGAGGCGCTAACAGAGCGCTTTTTAAAGCAAGAGCAAGCGGTACAAAGGCAAACAACGATAGAGGTTTGCCACCGCGAGCTTAGCTGTATCTTGCTCGCTCAAGACGCCATTATGTTTGATTTTATGACGCTTTGCTCAGGACCTAGAAGCACCGCGGATTATATTTATTTGGCAGAGTGTTTTCAGCGGGTGTATTTACTCAATGTGCCAGTAATGGGGCGTGGAGCAACAGGCAAACAAATTGTGCATGGTATTGAAGATAGCTACCAGCGAGAAAAGCAAGATTTACAAGAACACTTTTTAGATGATGAAGCGCGGCGCTTTATTGCATTGGTTGATGAGTTTTATGATCGCAGCCGATTATTGGTGATTTCGGCCGAGGTGGGCATTAGCGATTTATATCAAGGACAAAAACTGGCATTTGAATATGCGAGGACCGAGTCTCGATTAGTTGAGATGCAAAGCTGGCATTGATAAAGAAGCACGCCACTGAGGCGTGCTTCTTATTTTCGAGCGCTGAGGCTAGAAGCTGTATGATACACCTATGTATGCATAGCGCCCCTTGCCACCACCGTATTTTGAATAATAATTACCGCGGCCTGATGGGTAAAAGTCCCCTTTATTATCAAAAAGGTTATTCACACCACCAAATAAACGTAAATCACTTTTGTTAGACAGTTCTAATTTATAAGAAACTGACAAATCATGTCTTAGGTATGAGCCGTAATCTTGAAAAGCTAGTTTTTCAGGGTTCGTAACGCATTCATCGCTTCCTTCTGCGCAGCGTTCATCATTATCTGCTAAGTAGCCTAAGTATTCTTCTTCTCTACTTTGGCTTGCTTTAAATGAGCCTAAGTATTTAGTACGCCAACGGATCCGTAACTCATCTTTTCGCCAAGTTAAAGACATTGAAGCTTTATCTTTACTTTCGCCATAGCCCGCATAATGTGTAGTCACTTTACCGCCATCAGGGCTTTGGTATGTTTGCGAGTTCTCGATGACATGATTGTAGTCAAGTTTAAATGCCAACTGACCTAAACTTTGTAAATCATATTCATACTGAGCTGAAACATCATAACCACGTGCAGTTAGCTCATCGAGGTTGTATTTACGTTGTACTATTTCAATGATATTACCTTCATCATTACGGGTAATATCATTACAAAAAGAATTATTTTCACCCCATTGTGTACCTGAGTCATAACACTCTCGTTGAATATTATCATTACTTAATTCAGAGATAGCATCTGAGACAGATATGTCATAAAAATCAATCGCAAGATTAAAATCAGGGATAAACTGAGGGGCAATACTCACACCGAAAGTATAGGTATCAGCGGTTTCTTCTTTGAGCTCTTTATTACCCACACCCGGTGAATAACGGTTGTTATCATCATCAAATTCAAAGTTAGGATCTTCTGCAATTAGGGCTGCAAGTGTTGGCTCTTTGCGGCAGTTATCATGCCCTGCGTCAGTTGATGTAGCTGTTAGACCATCACAGATATCATCATAGCTGTCATAGTCGCCGCGTGGTGGTGATAATAATTCTGTGATAGTTGGGGCACGTTGAGCACGGGCATAGTTAGCTCTAAAAGCATAGCCGTTGGTAATTTCCCACATTACGCCTAATTTATAACTGGCAACAGTCCCGACATTATTCATACTGTAGTTAGCTACACGTAAAGATAGGTCTGTATCAAGTGACTTTGCAAATGTTGCATCCCTTAAAAGCGGGAGTGCAAGCTCAGCAAAAGCTTCATATACATCAACTTCACCATAAAAAGTAGGCACATAATTAAAAGTAATACCGCCTGCTTTTATATCATCACTGGTTTTGAGGTCTTGGCTATCTTTGCGGTATTCACCACCAAACACAGCTGCAACTGGCCCTGCAGGGAGCTCAAACAGGTCACCAGTAATGTAGCCTACCGCACCATATTGTTTTATCTCGGTATCAATAATTGGGTTGCTACGGATCCAAGCGGCCATCTCTTCGGTAATAGAGCCTTCACCAAATAAGTTAATTGCTACACAGCCTTCTGCGCGAGCCGCTTCATCAGTACACTGAATTGTGCCATCAGCTAACTCTTCAGCTTGTAAAGCTTGATTAAGTCTAACTGTATTTAATTCATTGCTCCGTACTTGATGTTGTTTAAATCGACCATAGCTGACTGAAAAATCCCAGTCCCACTCGTCATTAAATAGAGTGCCTTGAAGGCCAGCCCAGCTGCGAATAGTTTTTCGACTATTGTCAGTAGTGATGTTACCAACCTCATGAAAGCGACGATCCCAATAAATACGGTCTTTGTATGGGTTTGCATCAAGAATCTCTTGTGGAACATACGGATTGTCAATTGGAATATAACCCGGTTTTACAAGCCCTAAAGGCTCACCTGTAGCCGGATCAAACTGCGGTGCTGTGGCACCCTCATATTCGTCTTCTGGTGATTTATGATTGAACGAATCACTGTCACTGTATTGCACTTGCGCGTAAAACATCACATTGTCAGTAAGGTCATAATCAATTTTAACTGCAGTAGAGAAGTTATCGCTTGGTACATCAAGCATTACATACTGATTTGAATTGATACCATAAATTTCTTCATTACCTTTCCAATCATCACGCAGGGTTTGTCCGTCGTACCAGAACTGTGTGTCGTTTTTGCCATTTTCTAAAAACACACCACCAGGAAGACCATCACTTTTACTCACCCAATCAGCTTGCGTGATGTCGCGCATACATTGATCGCCATCTGCTGTTTGCATTACATTACACATGCGATCTTTATCGTAATCGTAGCTATCTTCTATTTGTGCGCGTTTACGGTCGTAAAAAGTCATCCCGAAATCACGGTCCCAGTTTGAACTGAAATAAGCATAGCCGCGACCATCATCGAATGACGTACCATAGTTTAAATCGAGGCTAAACTCTTTACTGCCTCCTTCAGTTGACTCGCCAGTTTTAGCTTTAAAATCAAACCCTTCTTTTTTAGATTGAGTGATGATATTAACAACACCGGCCACAGCATCGGCACCATAAGTTGCAGAAGCGCCACCACTGATTATTTCAACGCGATCAACCATGCCGCTCGGAATAGTATTTAAACTGACATAGTTGCCGCTGTAGCTATTAGAAACTACACGACGGCCATCGATCAGCGTTAAGGTGCGATTAGGGCCTAAGTTACGTAGTTCAACTGTTGATAGACCGGTAGTTGAAACGCTTGATTGGCTGGTGGTGTTACCGATGCTCTCGCTAAGAGCTGGCATGTTATCAACTAAAATATCTGATAAGTTGCTTAATCCTGTATCGGAAATAGCGTCACGATCCATCGTTACTAAGGGGGTTGAAATGGAAAAACTATCACGCTTTATTCGTGAACCTGTCACGACAATTTTTTCAGGTTCTTCAGTTTGCTCATTGGCTGTTGGGGTGGTATTGGCAGTGCGAGCTATTTCAGCCTCATCAGCAAAAGCATGTTGACTAAAACCACTGGCAACGGCAAGTGCAATGGCACAAGGTTTGGTTAGTAGATTTCTCACAGGCGTTCCTAGTTGTTATATTTTTAGTTTTTAGAACCAGAGTGATGCTCTTTTTAAGGGCAGTTAAAATTTACAGCGAACAACACTCTGGTTGGTCGGTATTGACGTTAAAATAATTATAGAAATGTGAACTTAACTACAATCTTAGGTTGCTCGTTTATGTCTCTATTTTATATCTATTGAATATCTATTCATTTAAAAACAGTGCGTTAGGAAAATTCTTATTGTTAATTAAATTGCAATTCTAGACTGGTTAATACTTGGCTTTTACGTTAGATTGGTAGGGGCTTACACTGCTGTTTATCTAAAATGAGGTTTTATTTAGAGTTAATGGAAACATCTAATCGCGCTTATCAGCTGGGCCCATGTGTTGTTAACCCGCTCGAAAATAAACTGATATGCAATGGCAGTGAACAGCTTTTGCAGCCTAAATTCATTGAGCTATTAGGCTGTTTAGTTGGGCGCTACCCTGAACCTATCACCCGTGAAGATCTTATTAACCATGTGTGGGAAGGTAATTTTTATGTTGGGGAAAAAGCGTTAACGAATGCTATTTGGCATTTACGAAAAACATTTAAAGAACTCGACCCAGAACAAACTTATATAGAGACATTACGTAAAACGGGTTACCGGGTACTGTTAAAGCCTGAACCAATAGCTACAGCCGATGAAGTAAAAACCGAGGGCTTTAGTATCACAGCAGTACAAATAAGGCAGTTGTTTGTGGCTTTTTGTTTAATAAGCCTAGTGGGAATGTATTGGTTGTTCTCATCGCCCTCAGAGCAAATCAATTCAAGCTTTGTATTGCCACTTAATAGCATCGAAAGTGTGACGGCAAGCCCTGGTCGTGAGATTTATCCTTCAATTTCAGATGATCAACACTATTTGGTGTATTCATGGCGACAACTTGGTAAACAAAATAACCTCTATTTACGCGATTTACATTTTCCTGAACACCCAGCCAAGCAATTAACAGACTCACCTTTTACCGAAGGACGCTCTGTGTTTAGCCCAGACTCAAATACTTTATACTATTACCGAATGGCGTCAGATGTTTGTGAAATTGTAAAACTGTCTTTGGTGAATGCCACCAGTGTTGTACTTGGCGAGTGCAGTAATAGCTATGCAGCAGATCTTGATATCAGTAGTGATGGCAAAACTCTAGCCTACATTGCAGATCACACTGGGCAGTCAGGCAACAGGGTGACTCGTATCAAGCTACTTGGGTTACAGGAAAAACAAACAAAAGAAACAGTTATTCCTTGTAATGATGACTGCGAAACTGTGTATGAGTCAGTGTCGTTTTCGCCAGATGCACAGCGAGTTGTGGTTACGCGTAATGTTAAAAACAACCAAAAAGCGTTGTTTTTAATAGATGTAAAAACAGGGCAAAGCCAACGGCTAACTCATGATTTTGTTGATATTCATGGTGTAGATTGGCATCCGTCTAAAGAGCAATTGGCGTTTAGTGCGGTAGAGGGCGCTAAGCGTTATGGCTATTTTTATGATATTAAGAATAAAACCTTAATCAACACGCAAATTGCTGGTATGAGTTCACCTAACTTCAGTGGCGATGGGAGTGTTTATTATCATCAATGGGATTTAGATAAGGTAATCACGCGACTGAAAATAGACGAACAGGTGGCAAGCTCGCCATTTTCTATGTTGTCGACTAACTTTAGCTCGCTCTTTCCCGAGTATAATCAGCAACAGAATAAACTGCTGTATGTGTCGAATGAGTCAGGCAGTTCGCAGCTTTGGATTGTAAACCCCGATAGTAGCTCGCGAAAACAGCTTACTAATATTTCACATAGTACCGCTGAGATCCGTGACCCGACCTGGTCAGCCGATGGACGTTATATCTTGTTTTCATTGAACGATAACGGCAGCGCTCGTTTATATTTTTATGATTTCAAAGTAGAGCAAAGCCAACAAATCGAACTGCCATTTAGCTATGCTGCTAAACCTAAGTTTAGTGCTGATAGTCAGCATTTTTTAGTCTCTGATGGTGACTATCTTTACCGTTATGATTTATCAGGAAAAAACCAAGGAAAAGCTGTTGAAATGCCAGCACAGTATGGCGTTGAAACACAATCGGGCGATATTTTATTTACCAATTCGCGCCATGCTATTTGGATTAAACATCATGATACAGGTGTTGAAGAAATGCTGGTGAACGATGTTAAGTTGGCGCGCAAATATGCGTGGTTACGAGTAGCAAAAAACGCGTATCATGAAGGGCGTATTTATTATTATAAAGAGCGCCGAGGTGATTATCGTATTAGCTACTATGACTTAGCTAGTAAACAACATCATGATTTAATTGCTTTGCCTGAGCGCGCATATAGCCGTTCATCGGGTCTGACCTACATACCCGATGAACGTTGGTTGGTTTACACTGCGTATCTATCGCCTGAGATAGAAATCAAGCGTTTACCCGCAGCTTATTTACCAAAGTAAGCTAGCACTTACGATAGATATCAGCATCCATATCATAAATATTAACGCTTAGACTATACGAGCGGCGGCAGTATGTTCTTAAGCAATTTAATAATTGCTCACTAAGCATCTGCTTTTGCTCTACGGTTCTTCCTGCCATAATTGATGCGCCGATGTGTATAAAGCCATCTTTACCTTCACCTAATTCGTAATGTTGATAAGCGATTGCACGAGTCTTTATGGTCGAAAGATCAAATAAGCCTGAGTCAAAAACGGCTTGGTGAACTTTTTCAACTAACACTTGTGGCAGAATTGGCAAGTCTTCTGAGTGTTCTATAACAATGTGCGGCATGGGGTCTTCCTTAAAAGCGGTAACTAAAACCGATGTTTGTCTGAAATTGGTTTAACACATCACCATCAAAGTGCCATAGACATTGGTCGTCTTCTGATGTTGGCAATGTGCACGATACGTTACTTGCATTATTTACAATAGTTGCCAGCCAGCGAGTTTCAACATAAACCCGAGCTTGTTCAGTAAATAAATAATCTGCGCCAGCATAAAGGCCAGAGGTAAAATATGTATCAGAGTCGGCAAAGTCAGTGCTGACGTGGTTTGCGCCAATTTGGGCACCAACAAAACCAACTATACGGTCAGCTAATGGCACTTCAACGGCACTTTGAAATAGCAGGTATTGCATCTCGACTTGCTTGTTGGTTTGGTCTTTCATATCAAGTTCGGTTGCAGAATAAAAGAACCCATAACGAGCATTATCAATAGTTCTATCTAGGCTGACAGTAAAATGGCTGTCATCCTCAAGCTCAATTTTTAGGTTTTCTTCGGTTTGCACCGAGTTAGTAAAGTTTTTGCCGAAACCAGCGCTAATAGAGTAGTCAGCGTGAGCGGTACTACTTAAGAACATTAAACACAGTAAACCAAGCGATTTTTTCATTGTTTAGGTGCTCGTTGTTGAAGATATTTTGAGATAGTATTGAAACATAGCAAGCAAATCGTTGTAAACGGACAACTATCGCTTTTTAATAAGGAACACTAGGATGAAGTTACTAAAATTAGCTGCACTTACTGCGCCACTGATTTTGTTGAGCGGTTGCTCGGATGATGCTGCTTCGGTGAGTTTGGGATTATTTACGACCAAAGATATTAAAGTGGTATCACAACAAGACCCGCTTATAAGCGGTGTTACTTGCCATATTAGCCATATTGAAGCGAATCTTGATTTTGCTGATCCATCTGATATGTCTATTGCTTGTCGTCAAACAGGACCTATAACCGCTGAACAATTACAACAAATTGACCGCAGTAAATCGGGCGAAGTGGTGTTTAAGTCATCGAAAAGTATTTTGTTTAAGTCGTTAAAAGTGCGTCGTATTTATGATGCGCCAACACGCACTTTATTATATTTGTCTTATTCAACGAAAGAGTCGAGCGGTAGCCATCATCATGCTTTATCAACTGTGCCTCTATACAATACGGATGCATGGCAATGGGCACAATCACAAGAGTAATTTATGTTAGCGTTATTTAAGTCAGCCCCACTTGTTGATGAGCAAGAGCAGCAGTGGTTAATCGATACCTTTTTATGGGCTGTTGAACACTTTGATAGTGAATATTTTTTAAAACATACACAAATCATTTTACCTAACGGGCAGTTCTTTCCGGATAGGGTATCGAGCGTCAGTGAAATGGCTGAAAAAGTATTTAGCCGAGTTGTTGATTATGCGGGGATGCAGGCGTGGCCAATTAACTTAGTTGCGCCATCTGGGCTTACACCTCAGGTGTTTCCACACTTTGAATTTCAAGACAATTTACGCGGTAGCGAGGCGAGTTTAATTGTGCCGGCAAATCATCCGGTGAATATCTCGTTTAACCCGAACCAAATCAATCAACCGCAAGATTTAGTGGCAAGTTTTGCTGGTACCTTAGCAACCATTTTGATTCACCATGTGGGTGTCTTACCTCCCGGTGGTAAAGAGTACTTACCGCAAGCGAGCGATGCGTTGGCATGCTATTTAGGCTTTGGGGTGATGATGAGTAATACGGTGTATCAATTTAAAGGAGGCTGCGGCTGCGGTTATAACCCTTATGCTAATCGCCAAGCGGCGTTGACTGAGCCACAAACGCTATTTATGCATGCGCTGGTTACGCATTTTAAAGGGGATAATCAGTCGAAGAAGTTTTTAAAGCCCCATTTACGCAGCCAATATAAAAAAGCGCAAAAGCAAATTAAAGCATTGGTGAGTGACAGTGCAAATCCGTTGTTATTAGCATTAGATGAACAAGCAGTAGGGTAATATTGAGTGCAGTATTTAGATGAGTTTTTATTGATAGCCATTGCTCACTTTTTTGCGGTAGCAAGCCCAGGCCCTGACTTTGCAATTGTACTAAAGCAAAGTATTCAACAAGGTCGTAAAAATGCGCTTTGGACCAGTGCAGGGGTTGGTGCGGCTATTTTGCTGCATATTGCTTATTGTGTATTAGGTGTGGCATTAATTTTATCCCAGTCACCTAGCTTATTCATGGCTTTAAAATACCTTGCGGGGGCTTATTTGGCATACTTGGGTGTGCAAGCTTTACGAAGCGCAAAACCTAGCGATAGTAAACAGCAAACCCTTTCTCCTGCTGAGCCTGAATCTGTGTATAAAGCATTTCGACGCGGCTTTTTTACCAATGCCCTTAATCCCAAAGCAACACTGTTTTTTATGTCGTTGTTTACTCTTGTAATAAGCCCTGAAACACCTGTTGTAGTGCAGGCTGGTTATGGCGTGTATATGGCAATGGCGACTTGGCTGTGGTTTTCATTTTTATCATTGGTGTTATCAAAAGCATCAGTGCGAGCATTTTTCTTAAAAAGCGGATACTGGTTTGATAGAGGCATTGGTGTGATCTTAATTGCCTTAGCTATTCGCGTTGTTGTGTGAGGTAAGTATGACGCTATATAACTTTTCATTTGGTTCAAATATGTCATCGAGCAGATTGCTGGCAAGGCTGCCTGAAGCAAAGCGGGTAGGCACAGCTATTTTAAAGGGCTATGAGCTGACGTTTGATATGGTAAGTACCGACGGCTCTGCAAAATGTAGCGTGCGCAAAACTGATCAGCCAGATGCCTTGGTATATGGTGTTGTGTATCAGTTAAACGAAGCTGAAAAGTCGATTCTTGATGATATCGAAGGGCCGCGTTATGACTGTGTAGATATCACCGTTGAACTACTAGATGGCGAGCAACTTGCTGCCCATTGTTATATCGCTAACACCTTAGATGAGTCTTTACTGCCATTCGACTGGTATCTTCAGCATGTTCATCGCGGAGCGCTTGAAGCAGGTGTACCAAATCATTACAGTGAAGCAATACTCGCAAGACCAAGTTGCGATGATCCAGATAAAACCCGAGCAGCGAAAGAGTTCGCTATTCACAACAATAAAAATCACCAAGGGACATTATGATATTTCGTAAATTAGCCGTTGCCGCGGCGCTGTTATCGAGCTGTTCGTTTTACAGTTATGCCGATATTGATACTAAAAAAATTGAAAAAGTAATCGAAACGTCAATGGCACGTTTTGATGTGCCAGGTATGGCAGTGGCGATTGTTGAAAATGACCAAGTCGTGCTAGTAAAAGGTTTTGGTGTATCTCACCTTGATACCGGTAAAAAAGTAAATAAAGACACTTTATTCGGTATCGCGTCAAACACCAAGGCATTTACCGCAGCAGCGTTAGCTAAATTAATTGATGAAGGTAAGCTTAGCTGGGATGACAAAGTAATTGATCATCTTCCTGAGTTTCGTCTGTATGACCCTTACGTAACACGTGAAATGACCATTCGCGATTTATTAAGCCACCGTAGCGGTTTGGGTTTAGGGCAAGGCGATTTAATGATTTGGCCAGATACTGACAAATCGATTGATGAAATTATCGCAGGGCTAAAATACTTAAAACCGGCGAGTAGCTTTCGCAGTAAATACGCCTATAACAACTTAATGTTTGTCACTGCCGGTGAGGTGGTAGCCCGTGTGTCTGGCATGAGCTGGAATGATTACATCGAGAAGAATATTCTTCAGCCACTTGATATGAAAAACTCACGCGCAGGTTTTTCACGTATCCCTAGTAGCAATAAAAACTGGGCGACGGGTCATATTCCAATGGATGGCCAACTTCATCCATTTTTTGTGAACTACCTTGAAGATTTCCGTGGCGCAGGTGCGATTGCATCAAGCGTGAGCGATATGAGCCAATGGCTGCGCACGCAGCTTGCTCATGGCAAAATGCCAAATGGCCAGCAGTTATTCACTGAAAAACAGCAGCAACAAATGTGGCATCCACACATCACATCAATGGCATCAAAAAGTGCTTATGAAGCTTACCACCAACAATTTAGGGGCTATGGTTTAGGTTGGAGCATTGAAGATTTCCACGGCATTAAAAAGCTAGGCCACGGTGGTGGTATCTTAGGCATGGTGTCTCAAGTGACTTTATTACCTGAGAAAAACCTCGGTATTGTTATTCTGAGTAACCAGCAAGCATTCAGCGCGCTCTCTGCAGTGACCTATGAAGTATTAGAAGATGCATTAGATCTTGAAGATAAAGACTGGGTTGAAGATCTTGCTAAAAAGCACTTTGAAGGTAAAAAAGAAGCTTACGAAAACGCAAAACCAGAAACACCTGCGGATTATCAAGCGAAACTACCAAACATCAACTATACAGGCACGCTGTATGATAACTGGTATGGTGATGTGGTTATTGAAGAGTTAAATGGCCAGCTACGTATTGATTTTACTCATACAAAGCGTTTGAAAGGTCAGCTTGAGCATTACACCGGCAATACATTTATTGTTAAGTGGGATGAAAAGTTACTCGAAGCAGATGCTTACATTGAGTTTCAAATGAGCCCTGATAACCGAGTGAGTAGTGCAAAAATGCGCGCTGTCTCAACGGCGGTGACAGACTTTAGTTTTGACTTTAGGAATTTAGATTTACGCGCTAAAAAGTAAACCAAAGTCGCAAAGCCACCATTAGGTGGCTTTGTTATACTGGGGGAAAATAATTCAAGGAGCGTATTATGAGAACGGCAGTTATCTCACATCCATTTTGTCGTAAACATAAAATGATTGAGGATCACCCCGAATGCCCTGCGCGTTTAGATGTGATCACCGACCGCTTGCTAGCAAGTGGTGTTGATATAGCAATTACTCACTTACAAGCTCCTAAAGCCAGCCGCGACGACTTTTTACGTGCTCATGATGAACCTTTGGTAAGCCATGTAGAGCAAACAATTCCAGATGAAGGACTTGCTGAATTAGACGGCGACACTTGGTTGTGCCCAGATTCAATGAAAGCGATTGAACGAGCCGTTGGTGCTGGATTACTCGCCGTTGATGAAATCCTTGATGATAAGCTGGATGCCGCGTTTTGTTCTGTTAGACCACCCGGGCATCATGCAAACCGCAGCACCTCTGCAGGATTTTGCGTTTTTAATAACCTAGCCATTGCCGTGAAATACGCGCAAAGCAAAGGTGTAAAACGCATCGCTATTTTGGACTTTGATGTACACCACGGCAACGGCACACAAGATATCTTTTTAGATGATGACACTGTGTTGTTTTGCTCTTTGTTTCAACACCCGTTTTACCCAAATACCGCCGTTGAAAATAACGCGACGTTAGTGAACTCACCGCTGCCAATTGCCAGTGATGGTAATGACTTAAAAGCTGTTTACCTTGAGCAGTGGCTACCAAAACTCAATGAATTTAAACCTGAACTATTGTTTATTAGTGCCGGGTTTGATGCTCACCTTGAAGATGACATGGCAAGCCTGAAGTTTGTTGAAGACGATTACGCATGGCTAACCACGCAATTAGCTGAATTTTGTCAGCAGCAAGATTGCAAAGGGATTATCTCTTATCTTGAAGGAGGTTATGCTTTATCAGCCCTTGGTCGTAGTGCCGTTGCGCACATTAAAGCGCTGGTGGATGCGCCTTAATCTGCCAGCATCGCAAAGGCTTGCGGTGGTGTAAGCCGAGTAACCTTACTTAAACAGCATACTCCCTCTTGTGCTAGATGCTCTGTTACTTTATTAGCTAGCTCTTCGTCAGTTAACGCTTTCACGCTTTCTCCTTGCAAGTTGACATACTGCCCTGTTGCCAAAAGTAGCATCGTTTCTTGCTGTTGCTCTTCACTTAAGCCATATAAAAAGCTTTCTATATCGGCTTCGTCTTCAACTAATGCTAATTCATGGTCTGTAAAAATAATCTTAGGAAATGATGAGTGCATTTATTGTCCTGTGTCAAAGCTGCCGAGGTTGAAATGATTATAATTGCCAATTCATGTAAGAACTAGGAAAGTCTACTTATGAATCAACCAAGACGACATCAAAAGGTGGGTGATGTTTTTTCGCAAAAGCTGGTATCGTGTCCTGCGCATACGCCTTTGGTCGATGCGGTGAGGTTGATGCATGTTCACAATGTAACGGCGATTTTTATCAAGCATGAGCAGTCTGTTGTTGGGATTTGGACTGAGGCTGATTGTTTGAAAATTGACATCAGCAGCCCGCTCTATAAGAACCTTGCTATTCACGAAGTCATGTCAGCGCCTGTTATTACAGTGCCGAATCAATGCTCAGTCAGTGATGCAACCCTGCGTTTTCAACAGCATGGTATTCGTCATTTATTGGTGATGGATAGCGAGAACCAGCCTGCAGGTATGTTGAACTTATCTGATATTGTGCATAACCAAGGTTTGGACCACTACCTACAATTTCGACCTATTCATGAGCAGTATCGCACTGATCTAGAGATAGTTGATGCGCAAACACCGATAGAAGAGGTTGTGCAACTGATGCGCGCTGGCCGCCTTGATAGTGTATTGGTTTATAACCGAGAGCTTGAACTGCACGGTATTATTACTCAGCGTGATATTGTTGAGCTGATCATTCAAACCGAGTGGCTAAATCCTTGTTGGCAATATGCTAGCTATCCGCTCATTGAAATTGATTGTGAAAGCAGTTTATTTGATGCGTATCGCACTATGACAGATCGTAATGTGCGTCATTTGGTGGTCAGAGATGATGAAATTTGCGGGGTGATTTCATTTGCTGATTTGATCACTGAGATCGAGTCAGCTTATTGCTGCGAACTTGAGCGGGCAATTGAGCAGCGTGATATTGCTTTGCAAAAGTCACAACGTAACTTGTTTTTGGCAAATAAAATTATTGATGCCTCACTCGATGGCATAATGCTAACCCGTAAAGACGGCACGATTATTCAAGTTAACCCTGCTTTTACTAAATTGACCGGCTTTGCTGAGCATGAAGTAATTGGAAAGCGCCCTAATATTTTAAGCTCTACAAAACATAGCCGTTCGTTTTATCAAAAGATGTGGCATGCCATTGAATACGAAGGGGTCTGGCAGGGGGAGATCTGCAATTGCAAAAAAGATGGTGAAGAGTTTGTCGAGTGGCTCACCATTATCCAGATTAAAGATCCTAACTTTGATGAAGTACTTTATGCGGCAATTTTTAGCGACATTACAGAGCGCAAGCGTGCAGAAGAAAAAATTGCCCAGCTCGCCTATTACGATGAATTAACCGGCCTGCCTAATCGGCGCTTATTTCATGACAGACTCTCAATAGCTCTTAGCAGCGCCAAACGAAACCATGATCTATTAGCGGTGATGTTTATCGACTTAGACCGCTTTAAAGAGGTGAACGACAGTTTAGGGCATGACGCTGGCGATAACTTATTACAGCAAGTAGCAGAGCGTATTTTATCAATTCTTCCTGAAGGGGATACTCTTGCGCGCTTAGGTGGCGATGAGTTTGTCCTGTTATGTGAAGTAAATCGGGTTGAAACACTGCTCAACTTTGCCGAACAAGTATTACAGCAAGTGAGTATGCCGCTTGCTATTAACGAGCATGTGGTTGCAATTACAGCCTCAATTGGCGCTGCAGTTTTCCCTGATGATGGCGTAGATAGCGCTACGTTGCTCAAGCATGCCGATATTGCTATGTACCGTGCTAAAGAAGTGGGGCGTAATTCATTTCAATTATTCAAACCTGCGATGAATGCACGTTCTTTAGAGCGATTGGCTATGATGAGCCGATTACAAAACGCCATCGAAAGCGATGAGTTTGAGCTTTATTTCCAGCCTAAGCAGCAGTTAAATTCTGGCAAAATTTTAGGGGTAGAGGCGCTCTTACGTTGGCATGAGCCAAATCTTGGGGTGATATCACCCGCTAAATTTATTCCTCTTGCTGAAGAGCTTGGCCTAATTGTGAAGCTTGATTTATGGGTCATCGAGCAAGCTTGTAAAGAGTTAGAAAAATGGCAGCAACAAGGCATTGAAGCAGGGCGCTTAGCAATTAATATTTCGGCTAATCACTTACGTCAGGGGCAACTAGCATCAAATGTTGAGCGCTTACTCGAGCGTTACGATGTAGACCCACACAAGCTTGAAGTAGAGCTTACTGAAAGCTGTTTTATCAGCCACTTTAGTGAGGCTAAGCAAGAGTTACTCGCGCTTAAAAAGTTAGGCGTGCATATAACGTTAGATGACTTTGGCACGGGCTATTCGGCTTTAAGCTACTTAACCAAACTGCCAATTGATACGTTAAAAATTGATGCCAGCTTTATCGCAAAAGTGCCCGATGAATACGGTAATAGTGAAATTGTCACGGCGATTATTAGCCTGGCGAAAAGCTTGAGTATTCATGTTGTCGCGGAAGGGGTAGAGAAGGTAGAGCAGTTAAATTACTTACGTTCACTTAACTGCGATACCATTCAAGGCTATTACTTTTGCCGCCCAATAGCGAAGCAACAATGGTATGACTTTTATCTTAATACCGAAAAAAGTGCTTAACCTAGGCTAATTTCGTAAGAAGTGAATTTACGAATATTAATGACGCCAGTATCAAAAATTAAGTACTGGCCTTTAATGCCTTTTAAAATACCCGATACTTCTGGTGCTTTATCAAAATTGAAAGAGCTGATCTTGCTTGGGTATTCACTTACTGGGTAGTCTAGCTCGACCACCTCTTCATCGAGCTTTTCAATGGCTGTTGCGCCAAATAGCTCTGCAAGTTCACTCAGCTTAGCATCAATTTGTGGGATCAACTCTGCTGCCGCAGCTTTTAAATCAATCGCTTCAGATTGGCCTTTTAGCATGTTTCGCCAATTGGTTTTATCAGCAATAAACTCGGCTAAAGCAACCTCAACTAAACCCGATTGAAGGCGGGTTTGTACTTTGAAGATAGGTAAAGCTTGCGTCGCACCTTGGTCAATCCAGCGTGTAGGAATTTGAGTATGGCGGGTAATACCTACTTTTAGGCCTGAGGTGTTGGCTAAATACACGTAATGCGGGATCATGCAGTTTTCTTCACCCCACTGTGGCTCACGACAGGTGCCCTTATCAAAGTGACACGTTTCAGGTTTCATGATACACATGTCACAGCTAGCCAGTTTGCGCATACACACAAAACAGTGGCCTTGAGAGTAGCTTTTCTTGGTTTTCTTACCACAGTTACAGCAAAAAATATTGCCGGTGAAAGTCAGCGTGAGCGGCTTACCAATATAGTCATTTAATGAAACTAGCTCATCACCGATAGGTAATTGATATTCGACAGGAGAGGTCAGTGTCGACTTTAATTTTCTGATCGTACCTTGCATCTTTACATGGCCCCTAAAGATGTTAAAAAAGGGCAGTGTAACACGGCCTATTTAAATTGTGAGGCAATAAAGCTTAGATACTCATTAATCGGCACCGCTTTGCTGTAATAATAGCCTTGCCCTTGATCTGCGCCCATCTTGATCAGCATTTTTTCTGTTTCTTGGTCTTCAATGCCTTCGATGGTGATATTCATATCAAGGTTATGGGCCATATCAATGGCCGTTTTTACCACCACTTGGTTGGTAGTGTTATTCACTAAATCCAGAATAAAGCTCTTATCGACTTTAATCGTACTAAAAGAATAATTTACTAAGTAGTTTAACGACGAGTAACCAGTACCAAAATCATCGAGTACCACCTTGCTACCGAGTTTATTGAGTTCGCTGATAAAGCTGACCATTTCATCATGGTTCTTTATAAGCGCAAACTCAGTTAATTCAAACTTTAACTGATCCGCAGTAATGCCATGTTTTAGAATGGTGTTTTCGACTTTTTCGACCAGCTTAGGGATCGCGAGATTCTTAGCACTTAAATTAACGCTAATGGTATGGTCGTGATAGCCTTGTCGATTAAGCTTTGCTGCGGCTAGGCAAGCCTGATCAATCACCCATAAGCTCAACTCGTTAATTAAACCAGTACGTTCAGCCAATAAAATGAGTTGCTCAATATCCAGGTATTTCCCTGCTGTTGGCCAGCGTAATAATGCCTCAGCACCACAGATAGCACCGCTGCGTAAACTAATAATGGGTTGTAAGTAAATAGCTAAGGTATTACTTCGCATTGCTTGTTGTAACTCAGCAGCAAGGCTCACATCCATATCAATATGAGCTTTACTAAAGTCTATATTTTGATGTTTTTGCGATAAACCTAAGTAGCCACGTTGCAGCCAAATATCAAAGCCATCATCACTCACCGGTTCAGTAATGCTATAGCGGTAATAAAGCTGAAGGTCTAAGCCTGCCACTTTATATTGCTTAGGTAGCTGCTTGCATATATTGCTAAGTTCTTGATAGATTTCTGCTTTCGATTGAATTTTGGTCGAAATAAAAGCCAGTACACCATTGCCTAAGTCAGCCACTTTTGGACTGTTATCTAACGCTGATTCTAAATTAATAAATTGCCTATTTTTATTAATTTGATGCTCTAGCGATTGGGCAACAGTAATAATTATTTGGCTGCTTTGACTTGGCTTTAGAATGCTCATAAGGGCATTGAATTGCTCTATTTTCACTAAACAAAGGTTAGCGAGTCTTTGCTCCGAGGCAATCGCCATATAGGCTTGTTTGAGCATTGCTTGGTTGAGTAGCTCAGTTTGTTGCGTATGGGTTGCATGATACAGCGCTTTTTCACGTTGATAACGAACACGGTCTGCCAGCGCCATTGCCATAAGCACAATCTCACAGAGAATGGCGACTAAAAATATGTGCCTAACAGCAAAACTGTAGGGAATAAAGCCCGTTAGTTCTAACGGCTGAATGGCAGCGCCTACAATCAGTGGCACCCACGACATGACGTAAAACTTTGCCCACCGAAAACCACTCACCAACTTTTTGTAAATCATGCAAATACATAAAATGTATAACGGCACCATGATGGCAAAAAAGATTTTCGAGGAATGGTATTCCAACATAAAAAAGCTGAGCAAACCGAGGCTGAACAGCAAGGCTAAAAAGCTGATACTGAGTTTGTATAAGCGGCAATTGTCTTTATGGTAGCGTAAGAACATGGTGCAAAAGGCGACGGTGAAAAATGCAATCGCGTAGTTACTGAAGACCACTTGCTCATTAAAAAAGATTTGCCACGATAACGGCCATAAATAAAAACCAAAGCCTAGCACTGAGCCCATAAGTAGTAGTGCTGAGATGATGTAGCCTATATAAATAAGATAGACGCGGTCACGGATCCCTAAAAATAATACCAAGTTATACAGAGCTGCCATGATCAGCACACCAATGAAGATCCCCCAAATTCCTGATTGCGAACGTAGTAGGTCTTGAAACTCTTTTTCACCATAAATATTAATAGGTGTTTTGCTAATCCCAACCGTATCTATTTTTATAATGAGGGATGTTTGTTCATAGCCCTGCATGGTGAGCATGCTGTGCGGTGTACTGTATTGAAACAAACTAAGGCCAGAGACTTTATCACCTAGCTCGGTTGTATCTATAAGCTGCCCTGTATCATCAACATGATAAACGCTAAGGTAATCAACCATAGGGTTGTCAAAGTGAATCGCCAGCTCCACAGGCTTAGCTTGACGGTTTTCTAAATCAAGCTTTAACCAATAATCTTGCGCTGCTAAATCCCATTCAACATCTTTAAAAGGGCGATGTTTAAGCTTGTCTGGCTCAGCTAAAAACTGCTCGAGTGTTAGCGCTTTACTGCTATCTATTCGATACGCCGTATTACTGTAGATGGGGGCTGTTTTATCTATGGTGTAGCGGGTAGGGCTGGCTAAATGTGCAGCTAGGGTAGCAATGATAAAAAACAAAATTGTCAGAATAAGAAATGAAACAAAGTTATATTTCAGTGCTTTATTATTCAAAATTAGTTCTTTATCTAGGTAAATATTCTCATAGTGTAGCATTAAAAAAGCGCAGATAAACTGCGCTTTTTTCAGAATTAGACTGGTTTGACCTTAATTCTGTTCGCGAGCAATTGCACGATAGGCGATATCAGTACGATATTCCATGCCTTCCCAGCTGATTTGATCAACTAGTTTATAAGCACGTTGCTGCGCTTCAGTTACAGTGTTGCCAAGTGCCGTAGCACACAGTACACGACCGCCAGCTGTTACTACGTTGTCGCCGTCTTGCTTAGTCCCTGCGTGGAATACTTTCTCACCTTCAGGGTAAGTAACTTGCAAGCCATTGATAGTGTCACCTTTCGGGTAGCTATCTGGGTAGCCTTTAGCTGCTAATACAACACCGACTGCTGCACGTGGGTCGAACTCGATTGCTGTTTTATCTAGTTCTTCACGGTTAGCCGCTTCGATAAGTTCAACAAGGTCAGACTTAAGACGAAGCATCATAGGTTGTGTTTCAGGGTCGCCAAAACGACAGTTGTATTCGATTACTTTTGGCGTACCATCAGCGGTGATCATTAAACCAGCGTATAAGAAACCAGTGTAAGGGTGGCCTTCTTTTGCCATACCTTCAACTGTTGGGTTGATCACTTCGTTCATAATACGTTGGTGAATTTCATCTGTAACAACTGGAGCCGGTGAGTATGCACCCATGCCACCAGTGTTTGGACCTTGGTCACCGTTGTAAGCGCGTTTGTGGTCTTGGCTAGTTGCAAATGGCAGTACATTTTTGCCATCAACCATCACGATGAAAGAAGCTTCTTCACCTTCTAAGAACTCTTCGATAACTACACGGCTACCGGCTTCACCAAAGCTGTTGCCTGCAAGCATATCGCGGATAGCTTCTTCAGCTTCAAGCTCAGTCATCGCAACGATAACGCCTTTACCAGCTGCTAAGCCGTCAGCTTTAACAACAATTGGCGCACCTTTTTCTTTTAGGTAAGCCAGTGCAGGCTCGATTTGTTCAAACGTTTGGTAATCAGCTGTTGGAATGTCGTGACGTGCTAAGAAGTCTTTAGTGAATGACTTAGAGCCTTCTAGCTGTGCAGCACCTGCTGTTGGGCCAAAGATAGCTAGACCGTTTTCACGGAATGTATCAACGACACCTAAAACAAGCGGTACTTCTGGACCAACAATAGTTAACTCAACGTTGTTTTCTTTAGCAAAAGTAACTAAACCTGCTAGGTCTTCAACGTTGATAGCAACGTTTTCAAGTTTTGGCTCTAGTGCAGTACCTGCGTTACCAGGAGCTACGAAAACGGTGTTTACTTTAGTATTTTGTGCAGCCTTAAACGCAAGAGCGTGTTCGCGGCCGCCACTGCCGATGACAAGTACATTCATGGCGTATAATCCTATTTATAGCGGTTTTTTAAACTTCAGCGTCATACGATCACTTTCACCAATCGCTTTATACTTCGCGGCATCTTGCTCGCCTAAACGAAGGCTTGGTGGTAGTGTCCACACCCCTTTAGGGTGATCTGCTGTATCAAGTGGGTTTGCATTAATGTCACTGCTTGCCACCAGTTCAAAGCCAGCTTGCTTTGCAATATCAACTACATAGCTTTGCTTCATATAACCTGATGATTTCTGATCTTCATCGCTGCGCGCTTCAGGTAGACGGTGTTCAACCACACCTAAAGTGCCGCCTGGTTTAAGTGCTTTATAAAATGCTTTAAACGCACTTAACGCGCCTTCTTTATCTTTACCCATGTACCAGTTGTGTACATTTCTAAATGTTAAGACAAGATCTGCGCTACCCGCTGGTGCAATATCAAGATGTGTTACTGGTGCAAATTCAGTTAGTTTAACTTCACTGAAGCGTGCGTCATCGCTCATCTTTTTCTTAAAACCAGCTAATGAACGTTGGTAATAACCCACCTCAGAATCAGCAGGGAAATGTGCCGCGTAGTAAACACCATGGCCTTTTACAGCTGGCGCAAGGATTTCGCTGTACCAACCACCGCCCGGCGCAATTTCAACAACGGTCATGTTTGGCTTAAAGCCAAAGAACTCAAGTGTCTCAACTGGATGGCGATATTTATCACGTGCGCTATTTTTAGCATCACGTTCACTTGATTGCACGGCTTGTGTAAGCGCTGATTCATGAGAATGGCTTAGAGCCTGTGCTGATGTCAGTGCAAGGCTGGCAACGAGTAACGTTTTTACGGCAAATTTCATCATCTATTCCTTCATTATATGGGTAATTATTATTAATCAGAATACGTGAATTTGTGGCAAACAAAAAGGGTTAAGCTATTTGCTTAACCCTTTATGTGATTAGTGGCGGAAATGGCGCATACCTGTAAATACCATTGCCATACCAGCTTCGTCAGCTGCAGCGATAACTTCTTCATCGCGCATTGAGCCACCTGGTTGAATAACTGCGGTAATGCCAGCCTCTGCTGCTGCATCAATACCGTCACGGAATGGGAAGAATGCATCCGATGCCATAACTGAACCTTTAACTTCAAGGTTTTCGTCAGCGGCTTTGATACCCGCAATTTTAGCTGAGTAAACACGGCTCATTTGGCCTGCACCTACACCAATCGTCATACCGTCACGTGCATAAACGATTGCGTTAGACTTAACGAATTTAGCTACTTTCCAGCAGAATAAAAGATCTTTTAATTCTTGCTCAGTTGGTTGACGCTTAGATACAACTTTAAGGTCGCCTTGCGTTACCATGCCTAGGTCGCGGTCTTGAACTAGAATACCGCCATTAACACGCTTGATGTCGTGACCTGTTGCATTACCAGACCACTCACCACACTCTAATAAACGTACGTTTTGCTTAGCAGATACGATTTGTGCAGCTGCTTCAGATACTTTAGGTGCAATGATAACTTCAACGAATTGACGAGCAACAATTGCTTCAGCTGTGTCTGCATCAAGTTCTTTATTGAATGCGATGATGCCACCAAATGCTGATGTAGGGTCAGTTTTGAATGCACGATCATAAGCTTCAAGAATGTTGTCACCAATTGACACACCACAAGGGTTCGCATGTTTTACGATAACACACGCTGGTACGTCGAATTCTTTTACACACTCTAATGCTGCGTCAGTATCAGCAATGTTGTTGTAAGAAAGTGCTTTACCTTGCAGTTGAACTGCCGTCGCAACAGATGCTTCAGTTAAGTCGTTTTCAACATAAAAAGCAGCGTCTTGGTGTGAGTTCTCACCGTAGCGCATATCTTGCTTCTTAGTGAACTGCATGTTGATAGTGCGTGGGAACTTAGTCTCTTCAGCAGCTTCCTCTGTGTAGTCAGGAACCATTTTGCCGAAGTAGTTTGCAATCATGCCATCGTACTGAGCTGTGTGCTCGTAAGCCGCAATAGCTAGATCAAAACGTGTTTTATACGTTGTTGAACCGTTGTTGCTTTGCATTTCGCTGATCACGCGGTCGTAATCTTTTGCATTTACTACGATAGTTACGTCTTTATGGTTTTTCGCCGCAGCGCGAACCATAGTTGGACCACCGATATCAATGTTTTCAATCGCATCTTCTAGGCTGCAGTCTTCTTTCGCAACAGTGTTTGCGAAGGGGTATAAGTTAACTACAACGATATCGATAGCAGAGATGTTATTCTCGCTCATTACGTCTTCATCTTGACCGCGACGCGCTAAGATGCCGCCGTGAATTTTTGGATGAAGTGTTTTTACGCGACCATCCATGATCTCAGGGTGACCAGTATGGTCAGATACTTCAGTGACTTTGATGCCGTTATCAGCAAGTAATTTGCAAGTACCGCCAGTTGATAAAATATCCACGCCTTGTGCTTCAAGAGCGCGAGCAAATTCAACGATACCGGTTTTATCTGACACACTTAATAGTGCGCGACGAATTGGACGATGTGTATCCATTGTAGTTTTGATTACCTCAATGTTTGAGCTAGCTTAGAAAGGCGGTATTTTAACTGAATCTGCTTTAAAAAACGACGTTTAAAGCGTGAGGATTTTGCATAGTTTTTAACAGCTATAAAAAAAGCACCCTAAGGTGCTTTTTTCAAATAACTTATTACCAGTTACTATGAAGCTGTAAGCAATTATAACGATAGCTCGTTAAACTGATTACGGTTTCAATATAACGGGTATCAGTTCATGCCGTATTTTTTAAGCTTCTTACGTAAAGTACCACGGTTGATACCTAGTAAGATTGCAGCACGAGTTTGGTTACCACGCGTGTACGTCATTACTTCTTCAAGTAATGGTGCTTCTAGCTCAGAAAGAACAAGGTCGTATACGTCTTGTACGTCTTGACCATTAAGCTGCTTTAAGTAGTGATGAACAGCTTTTTTCACTGCATCACGCAACGGCTGTGGTTTCTCGTGTGACTGTACATGAGGGTTTGTGATAAATGGAGAAGTCACGTTTTGTTCGAACATCGTTATATGTCTCTTTCTTTCTTAGTTAGCTGCTAGTGTTTTAAAGTATTCTTCTAATGCGTCGACTTGTGCCTGTGGGTTATCTAACGCATTAAATACTCGCCTAAACTGACCGTCACTGTCATGGGTTTGCAAATACCAAGATACATGCTTTCGAGCGATACGCGCTCCCATTGGCTCCCCGTAAAACTGATGAAGATTGTCTAAATGCTCCATCAAAATGCTACGCACCTCTGCAATTTCAGGTGCTGGCAAATGTTCTCCAGTTCGCAAATAGTGGTCTATCTCCCTAAAAATCCAAGGGCGACCTTGGGCGGCTCGACCAATCATAATGGCATCTGCACCCGTATAATCCAAAACCTGCTTTGCTTTTTCTGGTGAAGTAATATCACCATTGGCAACGACAGGGATAGACACTGAACGTTTAATATCCCTAATTGTGGCGTACTCTGCTTCACCTTTATACATACATGCGCGCGTTCGCCCATGTACTGCCAGTGAGGCAATGCCATAACGTTCAGCTATTCTCGCAATCTCGACACCATTACGGTTATCCTGATCCCATCCAGTACGGATTTTTAAAGTGACAGGGACATCAACAGCGTTTACAACGGCATCGAGTATCTCTTGTACTAATTCAGGAAACTGTAATAAGGCAGAGCCTGCGAGTTTCTTATTCACTTTTTTAGCTGGGCACCCCATATTGATATCTATGATCTGTGCACCATTGCTGACATTGAATTGTGCTGCCTGTGCCATAAGCTCAGGATCGGCTCCGGCGATTTGCACCGAACGAATTCCCGATTCACCGCTGTGATCCATACGGTTCATCGATTTTTCAGTTTTCCATACTTTCGGGTTTGACGAGAGCATTTCAGAAACAGCAAGGCCCGCACCTAAGCGACGGCAAAGTTGTCTAAATGGTCTGTCTGTAATGCCTGCCATTGGCGCGACAATTACATTGTTCTCAAGTTGGTATGAACCGATACGCACTGTTATTCAATTGGCCTCTTTTCAAGGGGCGCTAAGTTTACGGTTTTTTTGGCAAAAATCAAAGGCTATAAATTGAACAAAAGTGACTTTTTTTTGCCCTTTTCGTATTGACTTTTGATAACAGTTTGACGGGTAGGTTGATTTGTTTGATATTTAAACAGAATTTTTTTACTCGCAAAAAAGTGCGAAACGATTAACTGTAAAAATAAGGTAAAGCCTGTTAAATATAGGCTTTACCTATTATGTTTGAGTAAATGCTCTAGTGCTGTTTAAGCTTTTTTGACGCCGCTGACACGGGTCCATTCACCTTCAACAGCCACTTCATCAAGTGCTAAAAACGGGGCATAAACATCGGCTACAGACTGAGCTTGTTCTTCTAAAATTCCTGACATAGCAATTTTACCATTCGGTTTTAAAAGACCTAAAATCACTTCATGTAGTTCACGAAGTGGTTGAGCTAAGATGTTTGCAACCACAATATCGGCTGTAAACTCTGGTTGATCTTCAGGTAAATACACTTCAAGTTTATCTGCAACGCCATTACGTTTTGCATTATCGCGGCTTGCTTCAAGGGCTTGAGGATCTATATCGATACCGATCATACGCTCTGCACCGAGTTTGATCGCCGCAATTCCTAAAATACCTGAGCCACAACCAAAGTCGACCACGGTTTTACCTGTTAAATCTTGGCTTTCTAGCCACTTCAAACAAAGCGCAGTGGTTGCATGGGTACCTGTGCCAAAAGCAAGGCCAGGGTCGAGCAATACATTAACCGCATCAGGATCGGGAATATCGCGCCAACTTGGACAGATCCATAAGCGCTCACCAAATTGAATTGGGTGGAAGTTATCCATCCACTCACGCTCCCAATCTTTATCTTCAAGCTGTTCAATTTTATAAACGAGCTTATCGGCGAGTGTTGCTTCAGCATTTAATGTTGCTACAACGCTGTCCATATCATGGTTTGCGTCATACAGGCCAATCACTGTGGTATCAGCCCATAACTGCACAGTACCAAGTTTTGGCTCATAAATAGGAGTATCTTTGGCATCAACATAAGTGACTGAGGCACTGCCAGTGTCCATGAGTAAGTCGCTGATTAATTCAGCGTTGTCTGCGTTTGCATTGATGCGAATTTGGATCCAAGCCATGAATATCTCTCGAATAGAAAAAAGGCCGCAACAGCGGCCTTTTAGTTAATAACGCGATACTAAATTACTTAGCATCTAAGAAGCTTTTCAGTAAGTCAGAGCGAGAAGGGTGACGTAATTTACGTAACGCTTTCGCTTCGATTTGACGAATACGCTCACGTGTTACGTCAAATTGTTTACCTACTTCTTCTAATGTATGGTCAGTGTTCATGTCGATACCGAAACGCATACGTAATACTTTAGCTTCACGTGCTGTTAAGCCCGCTAGTACATCGTTTGTTGCGCCACGTAGTGATTCCATGGTTGCAGAATCAATAGGTGAGTCGATAGTGGTATCTTCAATGAAGTCACCTAAGTGCGAATCTTCATCATCACCGATTGGTGTTTCCATTGAAATTGGCTCTTTAGCGATCTTAAGTACCTTACGGATCTTGTCTTCAGGCATTAACATACGCTCAGCTAATTCTTCTGGGCTCGGCTCACGCCCCATCTCTTGTAGCATTTGACGAGAGATACGGTTTAACTTGTTGATCGTCTCAATCATGTGCACAGGAATACGGATGGTACGTGCTTGGTCAGCAATCGAACGCGTGATTGCTTGACGGATCCACCATGTTGCATAAGTTGAGAACTTATAACCACGGCGGTATTCGAACTTATCAACCGCTTTCATTAGACCAATATTACCTTCTTGGATAAGGTCTAAGAATTGTAAACCACGGTTGGTGTATTTTTTCGCAATTGAAATTACAAGACGTAAGTTCGCTTCAACCATTTCTTTCTTCGCACGGCGGGCTTTCGCTTCACCAATACTCATACGACGGTTGATGTCTTTAATTCGTTCGATGCTAAGGCCAGTGCTTTCTTCAATTGCACTTAGTTTGCTGATGCAACGAATGATTTCTGGTTTAACTGATTCAAGTGCTACTGAGTATTTCTCGTTTGCAGCAATCTCAAGGTCGATCCAGCTTGTGTCTGTTTCGTTATTTGCAAAGTGCTTGATAAAGTTCTTTTTCGGTAACTTAGCAATTTGTACAGCTTGCTTCATGATGATACGTTCTTGTACACGAACGCGGTCCATCATTTCACGCATGTTGTTAACCATGCGGTCAAACTGTTTTGGCACTAATTTAAATGTTTTAAATAGTTCGCCGATTTCTGCAATAGCTACAAGTGAGTCAGGGTGTGAGCGACCTTTTTCTTCGAACGTTTCGCGTGCTTTATTATAAAGCTCACGTAAGTTTTCGAAGTGAATACGGGCTTCTTCAGGATCTGGACCTGTGTCGCCATCGTTATCATCATCGCTATCATCATCACTATCTTCGTCATCATCGTCTTCGTCGTCTTCTTCGTCGAGTTGCTCTTCGTTTAACTCAGAACCGATGTGTGTTGCAGAAATTTGTGATTCGTCTTCATTATTAGGATCAAAGAAGCCAGAGATAATATCGCTTAAGCGCATTTCTTCAGCTTCGAATTTGTCCCATTGCTCTAGTAGATAAGTAATTGCTTCTGGGTATTCAGCAACTGAAATCTGTACTTGGTTAATACCTTCCTCAATACGCTTAGCGATTACGATTTCGCCTTCACGCGTAAGAAGTTCAACAGTACCCATTTCACGCATATACATACGTACAGGGTCAGTTGTTCGACCGATCTCTTTTTCTACAGTCGCAAGTGCAGCTGCCGCGGCTTCTGCTGCGTCTTCGTCTGTCGTTGTTTCTTGCATCATTAATTCATCGGCATCAGGTGCGTTTTCGCTTACCTTGATACCCATATCATTAATCATGCTAATGATATCTTCTACCTGATCTGAGTCGATAATGTCTTGTGGAAGGTGATCATTAACTTCTGCAAAAGTTAAATAACCTTGCTCTTTACCTTTTTGAATCAGAAGCTTTAATTGTGACTGAGGAGTTGGATCCATAGAGATTTATTCTTCCACTCTGAAAGTTGATACAACAGGCGCCAGCTCGCTTACTAATTAAGCGACACGAAAACTAACTAGACGCAGTGAATAGCACAGTATAACAGCATTATTCAATTCTGACTAGCTGTTGCTGCCTTTTAACGCTTGCGTCAGTAAGTGGCATTCCAGCCTTTCTTCGCTGCTTAAGCCTTGGGTCTTGTCTTTTATTAATAGGGTCTCTAGTCGATAATTTAAACACTGGTCTTCAATAAATTTAAAAGTATTTTTAAAAACCGTCTCTAAACGATCGTCATTTATTTGATGCTGCCAAGTGGCTAATTTCACTAACGCGTCATATTCAGCACTATCCCTAAATGACTCTAAAATTTGTGCGGTGGTGATACCTTTACGTTCTAGTGCTAAGTGCTGAATGCGTAAAAATAGCTCAATACCGGCTATTTTCATCTCAGCTAACTCCGGCATATAAGCAATGCTGGTCGCCAAACTTGGGTGTTGCAATAAAATACCAATCGCTTGGCGCATCGGCGTTATTTTAAATTTACGCTCAATCGCATGCAGTTGCTTTGGTGACTTAACACGATTATTTAATTGCTCTCTTGTTCGACCAATTAAGCGGCCAAGATGTTCCAAAATATTTTCTTGATAAAAATCACTCGGGATTTTTTCAATTAGTGGTAGAGCATTACTAAGGAGCTTTGCTTTACCTGCGTCTTGTGTCAGGTCTATCTCTTGGCTGAGTCTATTAAACAGCACCTTAGTAAAATCATCCGCTTCGCTTAACCTAGCTTCAAAAGCGTCTTTACCTTCTTTTTGTACCAGTGAATCAGGGTCTTCACCATCAGGTAAAAACACAAACTTCAACGACTTACCGTCGGCAAGATAAGGCAGTGCATTCTCAAGCGCTCGCCAAGCAGCATCGCGACCTGCACGGTCACCGTCGTAGCAGCAAATCACTTTATCCGTGGTTCTAAATAAAGTGTGCATATGCTCTGCAGTGGTTGCTGTGCCAAGGGCGGCGACGGCATATTCGATGCCTTGCTCAGCTAAAGCAACGACATCCATGTAGCCTTCAACAATTAAAATATGTTCAAGTTTTTTATGCGCTTGCTTGGCTTCGTATAAACCATAAAGCTCAAAGCCTTTATGGAAAATACGGGTTTCTGGTGAGTTAAGGTATTTAGGACCTTGATCCGCTTGCATAACACGGCCACCAAACGCAATCACCCGACCGCGTTTATCGCGAATAGGGAACATAAGTCGGTCACGGAAGAAGTCAAATTGGCGACCAGGCGACTTTTCAGAGGCTAGTTTTAGTTCTACAAGCTGCTCTTTTTGTTCTTTGTTGCGGCCAAGTTGCTGGCATAGCGCTTCCCATTCACTAGGCGCATAACCAATCATGAATTTTTTCGCTGTTTCACCACTTAAACCACGACCCTTGATATAGTCGATAACCGTTTTCGAGTTGGCATGATGCTTTAATTGATGTTGGTAAAAGCGAGCAGCATGTAACATTAAATCGTAATCAGAGCGCTTTTGTTCTGCGGTGCGTTGCGGGCCTGAGCTTGTGCCTTGTTCGCGAGGTACGTCTAAATTGAGCATACTCGCTAACTCTTCAATGGCGTCAACGAACTCTAATTTGTCGTATTCCATGACAAACGAAATTGCATTGCCATTGGCGCCACAACCAAAGCAGTGATAAAACTGTTTATCTTGAGAAACGGTAAAAGAGGGTGATTTTTCATTATGGAATGGGCAACAGGCTTGATAGTCTTTACCTGCTTTTTTTAGGCCAACTCTCGAATCAATTAACTCAACAATATCTGTGCGAGCGAGTAAATCATCAATAAACTGTCGAGGGATTTTTCCGGCCATAGCTGTTGTTTTTTCCTGCGCTATCTATGCGTTGTAAAATAAGATTTGAACACAATTACTGTGTTTATGAAAGACTAAAAGCAAGAAACCGAGCACTAGGCTCGGTTTGCTTGAATCATACATCTGTATGTGGGGGTTAGGCAGTTAATCGTTGCTTGATTAAGCCAGAAATCTTACCTAAATCGGCACGACCTTCAGCTTTGCTTTTGATAACTCCCATTACCTTACCCATGTCTTGCATACCCGCTGCGTTTGTATCAGCTATAGCCGAGTCAATAAGAGCAATGATTTCTTCTTCACTCAATTGTTGAGGTAAGAATTCTTCAAGTGCTTTAATCTCACTGGCTTCAATTTCAGCTAAATCTTCACGACCCGCATCAATGTACTGGGTGTAAGAATCGCGACGTTGCTTAACAAGCTTTACTAAAACAGCGGTAATACCGTCGTCGTCAAGCGTAATTTGCTCGTCAATCTCACGTTGCTTGATTGCAGCAAGTACCATGCGGATAGGCTTAAGACGTTCTTTGTCTTTTGCCTTCATCGCATCTTTTTGCGCATCTTTTAGCGTTAATAAAAGGCTCATTTATACAAGACCAAATACTGATTAGTATAATTTAACGCGACGTGCGTTATCGCGAGAAAGCTTCTTCATGTGACGCTTTACTGCAGCAGCTTTTTTACGCTTACGCTCAGCTGTTGGTTTTTCATAGTGCTCGCGACGACGAACTTCTGAAAGGATACCTGCTTTTTCACATGAACGCTTGAAGCGACGAAGTGCTACGTCAAACGGTTCGTTCTCTCTTACTTTAATTACTGGCATTAAAAATTCACCTACCTAAATAATGAGCGTTGCTCAAGTTGATCGAATAACGACCAAGTGGTTCAAAAATGGTGCGGTATTGTAATCCGAAGCAACACCACATGTAAAGAATAATATTAACAGAAACTAGGTTTGCAAAACAGTGTTAATTTGTCTCGCGTTGATATAGTCGACAAATTACTTGTCCGGCAGTTTTTTCTTTTAAAAGCATCCAGTTATCTGGTGAGCTTAGGTCGCTTAGTTCGCTTTCGACCTCAACATATATAAGTGCTTGGGCAGATAACCAGTTATTTTTTTCGAGTAAAAAACAACTTTTTTCAGCCAAGTTTTGTCGAAATGGCGGGTCAACAAAAATTAGATCAAATTGCTCGTTTTGCGTGTTTTGTTCTAATAATGAAAGGCTATTGCCTTGTTTTACGACGGCATTATCCAATTTAAGCGTGCTAATGTTTTCTTTTAGCTGGCTAGCGGCACTTTTATCTAGTTCGAAAAACACAGCATGATCAGCAAAGCGCGATAAAGCTTCAAACCCTAAGCCGCCAGAACCAGCAAAGCAGTCAAGAACAGCTGCGCCTCGGGTATCTTGCATGAGCCAGTTAAATACTGTTTCTTTTATACGGTCTGTGGTTGGACGCAAGCCTTGCACATCTTTTACTGGTAATTTTCTACCGCGAAATTGCCCACTAATAATACGAATAAAACCATTTGCTGATTTATTGTTCGCTGCTTTTGCTTGGCGGTTAGCTGTTGATTTTTTTCTCATTTAACTCACTAATCATTGGTAACTGACCCCTAGCTCAGATAATATTGTATGCAATAGCTAGCGTGTCATTTTTCTACTGCGCTAAAAGTGATAGTATTGCGACCTTAGCGATAGATGGTACCTGTTTATGTTTGGCTAAAAAGCTGAACTGTCACCAAACTATTATTCATGTAAGTTTATCAGATTTTTATAAGTGGTTATTAGCAAGTATGGCAAAAAAAAGTAAATTCCTGTCTTGGTTTGGTTTTGGCAAATCAGATAAGCAACAAGCAGAGCAAGCAGCAAAAGAGGCTGATAACCAGAAGCAAATAGAAGAACAACAGCGAATTGAAGCCGAAAAGGCTGAAGCTGAACGTTTAGAACAAGAACGCATTGCTGCTGAACAAGCAGAGGCTGAACGTTTAGAGCAAGAGCTTATCGCTGCAGAAAAGGCAGAGGCTGAACGTTTAGAGCAAGAGCGTATCGCTGCTGAAAAAGCAGAAGCTGAACGTTTAGAACAAGAGCGTATCGCTGCAGAAAGACGCGATGCTGAACGTGTAGAGCAAGAACGCATTGCGGCAGAAAAAGCAGAAGCTGAGCGTTTAGCTCAAGAGCAGCAAGCGGCAGAGCAGCAACGTCAAGAACAACAAGCTCGACTTGCTGAGCAAGAAGCAGCAATGAAATTAGAGCAAGAACGTGCTGCCGCAGAACAGGCGCAGCGTGAAGCAGAGCAAGCTGCTGCAGAAAAAGCAGAAGCTGAGCGTTTAGAACAAGAGCGTATCGCGGCAGAGAAAGCGGAAGCGGAACGTTTAGAGCAAGAACGTATTGCTGCAGAAAAGGCGGAAGCGGAGCGCTTAGAGCAAGAGCGTATCGCTGCAGAAAAAGCGGAGGCAGAGCGTTTAGAGCAAGAACGCATTGCAGCAGAAAAGGAAGAAGCTGAACGTATAGAGCAAGAACGTATCGCAGCAGAAAAGGCGGAAGCTGAGCGTTTAGAGCAAGAACGCATTGCCGCTGAAAAAGCAGAAGCTGAGCGTTTAGAACAAGAGCGTATCGCGGCAGAAAAGGAAGAAGCGGATCGTTTAGAGCAAGAACGTATCGCAGCAGAAAAGGCACAAGCGGAGCGCTTAGAGCAAGAACGCATTGCTGCTGAAAAAGCACAAGCGGAACGCTTAGAACAAGAACGTATCGCGGCAGAGAAAGCGGAGGCGGAGCGCCTAGAACAAGAACGTATCGCTGCAGAGAAGGCGGAAGCTGAACGTTTAGAGCAGGAGCGCATTGCTGCAGAAAAGGCAGAAGCTGAACGTATAGAACAAGAACGTATCGCTGCAGAAAAGGCGGAAGCGGAACGCTTAGAACAAGAACGTATCGCGGCAGAGAAAGCGGAGGCAGAGCGCCTAGAACAAGAACGTATTGCTGCAGAAAAAGCAGAAGCGGATCGTCTAGAGCAAGAACGCATTGCTGCAGAGAAAGCAGAGGCAGAGCGTTTAGAGCAAGAGAAAGCTGCTGCTGAAAAACCTAAGAAAGAAGGTTTCTTCGCACGCCTTAAAAAAGGTTTATTAAAAACTCGCGTTAATATTGGTTCTGGCTTTGCGTCTATTTTTAGTGGTAAGAAAATTGACGATGAGTTATTTGAAGAACTAGAAACACAATTACTAACAGCCGATTTAGGTGTTGATACAACAATGAAGTTGATTGATAACCTAACCGATGCCGCTGATCGTAAGCAGTTAAAAGATGGCGATGCTTTATACGAGTTAATGAAGCAAGAAATGGCAAGTATGCTTAAAACCGCTGAGCAGCCGCTGGTTGTAAGTGGTGACAAAAAGCCATTTGTTATCTTAATGGTGGGTGTAAATGGGGTAGGTAAAACTACCACGATTGGTAAATTAGCGAAGCAGTTCCAAAACGAAGGTAAGTCAGTGATGCTTGCTGCGGGTGATACATTCCGTGCTGCAGCGGTTGAGCAGCTGCAAGTATGGGGTGAGCGTAATAGCATTCCTGTGATTGCTCAACATACAGGTGCAGACAGCGCGTCAGTGGTTTTTGATGCATTTCAGGCGGCAAAAGCCCGTAATGTTGACGTGTTAATCGCCGATACAGCAGGGCGCTTGCAAAATAAAGATAACCTAATGCAAGAGCTTGAAAAAATTGCCCGTGTAATGAAGAAAATTGACCCAGATGCACCGCATGAAGTTATGTTAACTATTGATGCAGGTACAGGTCAAAACGCAATTAGCCAAGTTAAATTATTTAATGAATGTGTTGGTTTAACGGGCATTACTTTATCTAAACTAGATGGTACCGCTAAAGGTGGTGTGATTTTCGCCGTTGCAGATAAATTTAATATCCCAATTCGTTACATCGGTGTTGGTGAAGGTATTGATGATTTACGTACCTTTAATAGTAGTGACTTTATTGATGCACTATTTAGCCAAGACGAGGATGACGCATAATTAACTAAAGGGAGCTTGCTCCCTTTTTCGCTGCAAGATGATTGATAACTAAAATGATAAATTTTCAGCAAGTCAGTAAAACATACCCAGGCGGCCATCGTGCCCTTGAAAAAGTCAGCTTTCATATCAAGCCTGGCGAACTGGCCTTTTTAACCGGGCACAGTGGTGCAGGTAAAAGTACCCTATTGAAGCTTATTAGCTTGATGGAGCGCCCATCGGCAGGGCAGGTGCTTATTAATGGTGTTGATTTAAATGCTGTTAAATCACGCCAGATCCCTTATGTGCGCCGCGACATTGGTATCATCTTTCAGAATCACCGCTTACTAGAACGTTACTCTGTGTTTGATAATGTTGCCTTACCTTTAATTATTGAAGGCACGCACCACAAGCAAATAGCTAAACGTGTTCACGGTGCGCTTGATAAAGTCGGGTTACTTGATAAAGCGAAGTGTAATCCAGCAACCTTATCAGGTGGTGAGCAGCAGCGTGTTGGTATTGCTCGTGCTATCGTTAATTCACCGCCAATTCTATTAGCTGATGAGCCAACCGGTAACTTAGACCCTGAGCTTTCAATGGACATATTACGTTTATTCGAAGACTTTAATAATCATGGCACAACCGTACTGATTGCAACCCATGACATTGGTTTAATTGCGCGTATGCGTTATCGCAGTTTAACACTGAAAGATGGCCGTATGATTGACGATCCGTTAGCTGAGGGGGCACTATGAGTTTATTGTTTAAAAGCCGCAACAGCCAAAACGAACGTCAGAAGAAGTCATTTTTAGCAGCGCCTTATTTCTTCTTTATTAATCTTATTCGCCAAGGTGTGCACAGCCTCGGTGAAATGTGGCGAACGCCTTTAGCTTCATTGATGACCATTGCCGTATTAGGATTAAGCTTAACACTGCCAGCGACGCTTTATTTAGTGGTTAAAAATGTCTCGCAAGTGAGCAGTGGTTTTGAAGATGCAGCAGAGATTTCGTTGTTCGTAAAAGAAACTATGAGCGAACAGCAAACGCAAACCTTGGTTAAGCGTTTAGCACTCTACCCTGAAGTAGATAAAGTAGAGTTTATATCAAAGGGCGATGCCCTCACTGAATTTAAACAAGTATCAGGATTTGGCCAAGCACTTGAATATTTAGATGCGAACCCGTTACCTGATGTTGTTATCGTCACGCCGACAGCACGATACCGTCAGCCAAATACAGCAAAACAATTACTGCAAAAGCTTGAAGGCGAAAGAGAAGTGGATTTTGGTAAACTCGATATTGCTTGGCTTGAGCGATTAAATGCACTTTTAAGTTTATTAAAAGAAAGCGTGATCACCATTGCTCTACTATTATTAACCTCCGTCACCCTGATCATTGGTAATACTATCCGCTTATCAATCATGGATAAGAAAGATGAAATTCAGGTGATGAAGTTAGTTGGGGCGACAAACACCTTTATTCATGCGCCATTTTTATGGACAGGGATTTGGTACGGTATTATTGGCGGTTTGTTCTCTTTTATTTGTGTTGCATTAATGATGTGGTGGCTTGGTGCTGCTGTAAGTGATGTTGCGGGTGTTTATGAAACCAGCTTTGACTTAATTGGTTTAACACTCACAGAGTTTGGCATTTTAGTCGCTCTTGCAACAGGGCTAGGATTTGTTGGTTCTTACCTATCAGTTAACCGCTATATAAAAGAAATTGAACCCGATAAAGTGTAGCTATCAGCGCTATTATTTTAGCGCTTTTGCTTGTCGTTAATTTGTCATATTAAGCCTTTATGCTGTTTGTTTAGATTTTGAATGGTGGGCTATATATCTTTCAAAATACCTTTAAAAGCTAGAATTCATCGCTTATTCAGCGCCTTAAAGTAAAATAAAATTATCTTAAAAAAACCACTTGATTTGAACTTTAAAAAAGTTTTTAATTGAAGTTAGCACTCTCGCTTAAAGAGTGCTAAGATGGTTTCAAATGTTTATCACTGAGGTGAAAAATGAGTAAAGATTTATACGCAATGGCACTTACTGCAGGTCAACAGAGCGCAAGTATGGACGGCTACCTTCAAGCGGTTAGCACTATTCCTATGCTTGATGCAGAGAAAGAAAAGCAGTTGGCGACACGTCTTCAGGAAGAAGGTGATCTTGAAGCTGCGAAGCAACTCATTATGTCGCATCTACGCTTTGTTGCTCATATTGCGAAAAGCTATTCAGGTTATGGCTTACCGCAAGCTGATTTAATTCAGGAAGGTAACATCGGTCTGATGAAGGCGGTAAAACGTTTCGACCCAAGTGTAGGTGTTCGCTTAGTTTCATTCGCAGTACACTGGATCAAAGCCGAAATTCATGAATACGTACTTAAAAACTGGCGTATCGTGAAAGTTGCAACAACAAAAGCGCAACGTAAATTATTCTTCAACCTACGCAAAAATAAAAAGCGTTTAGGTTGGTTTAACCAAGCTGAGGTTAGCACAGTTGCTAATGAGCTAGGTGTAAGTGAAAAAGAAGTACGTGAGATGGAATCACGTATGAGTGGCCAAGATATGGGCTTTGACTTAACGGGCGACGACAATGACGACGCACCGACAAGCACATACTCGCCAGTACAGTATTTAACAGATGGCAGTGCTGACCTTGCTGATGATATCGAAGAGCAGCAATGGCAAGAACAGTCTCATGCACGTTTATTCAGCGCGTTAAAAACCCTTGATGAACGTTCTCAAGACATCGTAAGTGCACGTTGGTTAGCTGACGATAAAGCAACATTACAAGAGCTTGCTGAGAAATATAACGTTTCAGCAGAGCGTGTTCGCCAGCTAGAAAAAACAGCGATGAAAAAACTGCAATCAGCGATGAGCTAATAGCAATCGCTATAGCAAACCATCTTTAGTAGACTACAAAGCCTCGCAAATGCGGGGCTTTTTGTTTTAAAGGACGCGGTATGTCACAGATTGATTATCAACATGTATTAGATGAAATCACAAAAGAAGTTCAACCATTACTGAGCCAAGGGAAGGTTGCTGATTATATTCCTGCGCTTGCAGAGGTTGAGCCAAACCAGTTTGCCATTGCTATTCATACTGTGGATGGGCAAACCTATTGCGCGGGTGATTGTGGTGCGCGTTTTACGATTCAATCTGTTTCTAAAGTAATGACCTTAACCTTAGCACTTCAGCGTTATGGTGATGAGCTTTGGCAACGAGTTGGTAAAGAGCCTTCAGGCACCGCTTTTAATTCTCTTACACAGCTTGAGTTTGAACAGGGCATACCACGCAACCCATTTATTAATGCCGGCGCGATTGTCACCTGTGACGCGTTATATAGCCGTTTATCTGCCCCAATGCACTCTATGCTTGAGTCATTTCGCCAGTTATCAGGGAATGCTCAGGTTGTTATTGATAAGAAAGTGGCGAATTCTGAATATGAGTTTCGTCATCGCAACGCCGCGATGGGGCATCTAATGAAGTCATTTGGCAACTTTAATAATGAAGTTGATGATGTGCTATGGGCTTATTTTAACTTCTGTGCCATAGAGTTAAACTGCGTAGAATTAGCAAAAGCTTACAATTACTTAGCAAACCAAGGTAAAGATGCCAATGGCCATGAAGTACTTAGTGCAAGGCAAAATAAGCAGTTAAACTCGTTACTGTTTACCAGTGGTTTATACGATGCTGCAGGGGATTTTGGCTACCGTGTTGGTATGCCGGGTAAGTCAGGGGTATCGGGTACTATTTTAGCTGTGTTACCAAATCAATTTACTGTGGCTGTGTGGGCGCCGAGACTTAACTCGTATGGTAACTCAGTGGCTGGGATAGCGGCTCTTGAGCGTTTATCCCAGAAACTGGATATTTCGATTTTTTAGTGGAGATTACTGATCCCAGTAAACTTGCTCTAAACAATCTTCACGTTCAGGTAAACCACGCGATAAACGTGGCGAGTGCTGAACAAGTACTTCATAACTTGCACGGTTAGCGTATTTACTAATTTGTGCAAGCGATGAGTAGGTCATAGCAGGTTGCTGATGCTTCGCTGAGTTTGCCACATTAAGTTTGTGGTAAACGTTTGCTGATAGGTCATGCAGTACCGCAGCCAGAGCACAATCGCCTGCGCCATTGGTATTTTTAATGCTGTCAGGGCCGCCCATAAATGGTGCTGTGTGGCTGTACGCACGAATAGGGTTTTGGCAGTCGTCTTTACGCATTGCGCGAGAAAATTCATAACGGTTAAAGTCAGCAATTGCACCTGGTAATAACGGGTATTCTGTTTCACGCTTGAATGAGTCGTCGACGTAACCGGCCATAAACAAGCCTTTTTCGCCAGCTGTACAAATAACTAAATCAGTCCAATCGAGCGCTTTGTCGGCAGCTAAAAGCGGATCTTCAAAGCCAGTAATAGCAAGACCTTCTTCTTCGTTCATAGCAAGAATATCAACATGCTCTTTTACAAAGTCAGCCCACCAAGCAGGGTCTTGTTCAATTAGAAACTTAGTGCCAAGGGTTAAAACCACAGGGACACCTGCATCATTGGCATATTTCACTGCCTGCATGGTCGCTTCTGTCATGGTTTCATCACCTTGAGTACGCATTAGGTATGCGCTGATCACCAGTGCTGATGAATTCTCAATAAGTGCTTGGTCGATTGATTCAGGGCGCAGATGATTCATAAGCCCCGCGCTGATTGCGAAGGTACGCTCACCGGTCTCGTCAATTAAGGTAAAACAACGACCAATAGGGCCATCTACAGGCTGAAGGTAGTCAAGGTCAACGCGGCTTGAGGTGTTACATAAAAAACGGTATGCATAGCTGCCGATTTTGATATTTTCACTCATTACCCCTAATAACACTGAACGGTCGTCAGCTAGGGTAGAGTAGTTGTGCATGGTGTTACCTACCGTACCACCGGCAAACTCATAATCGATCATATTGTCGAGTTTTAGTCTGTCGTATAGTGCGTTGGTAATATCGTTATCGATCACTTGCGACATGCCACGGCGCAATTGAAATTCATCTAGGAAAGCTTGATCAACTTTCGCTTCAATATCTACCACAATTTGGTCGATACCCGTAATATAACTACGTTGTAGTCGGTCGGTTGAGTTAAGTTGATTCGTCAGTGGATCTTTGGCTTCCACCGGAAAATAATGTTTATGCCTGCGGCGTCCAGGAAATTTCATTTGCTACCCGTGTTGTAAGCTAAATAAAAAAAGCGCGAGATTATAGCGCAATATGGGTCCATTGAGCCATGAAAAAGCCACTAAATTTTGCGTTAATTTTTAAGTGTAGCAGTATTTATAGCCGACATTTTTCACTAACTAGGTATAATTACTCACAGTTTTACAAAATTTGTGTGATATATGAGCGAACAATTTAGCGACCAATATTGGATGGAAAAAGCATTAAACTACGCCAATGAAGCGGCTGCGATTAATGAAATTCCGGTTGGTGCTGTGCTGGTAAAAGACAATCAACTGATTTCTTATGGTTATAACCGCTCAATTATTGATAACGACCCATCCGCTCATGCTGAAATGATGGCAATCCGCGAAGCAGGTAAAGTACTTAATAACTACCGATTAATCGATTGCACCTTGTATGTTACGTTAGAACCTTGTTCTATGTGCGCAGGTCTGTTGGTACATAGCCGTATTAAGCGATTGGTATTTGGTGCTAAAGATGCCAAAACGGGATCGGCAGGATCAATTATGAATCTGCTGCAAGAGCCTAGGCTTAATCATCAAGTTGAAGTAACCGGTGATGTTATGAGTGAGCAGTGTGGGGCGGTAATTTCAGCGTTTTTTAAGCGTCGTAGAGAAGAGAAAAAGGCGGCAAAGCTGGCTGCTCGCAACGCCTAGTTATACAACCGGCGTTGCAGGAACTTGTGCTTCCATTAACTGCATCGCAAATAAGCGGCGACGCCAAATAACTTTTTTGTGTGTATTACGTAGCATGATACGACGGCGGGTCGCCGTTGAGTAAATAACATTACGCTTGAACTTATGTGTCGTGCGTCTTCTTTTTAACATGAGTGCTCCTTAAGTGAGAGTAAAGCATGGCATGGTCCGTTCCATTTCTACTAAAAGATAATGATCATTTGATGACAAGTAAACAGATTTCGGTGCTTGAGGTTAGTTGTTTTCTAATTCTTGCTGCTCTGAGTTGGTTTGTTGCGTGTTGTCATTTGGCTTTGGTTCGCTCGCTTGCGCTTCAGGTTTAGCTTCTTCAGTGCTTTGTTCTTCTTCGCTTGGGTTAGCAATCGCATCATTTTCATCAAGCCAAACCAGTGCGTCGTAATAGCGACGAATATTATCAACGTATTTTACTGCAACATCGCCACGGGCATAACCATATTTGGTTTTTCGATAGTAACGCTTTTTAATTAAAAGCGGTAAGCGCTTTTTAACATCAGCCCATTTATCGGGGCTTGCACCTTCTTGCTCGGTAATAATGCGTGCGTCGTTGACGTGTCCCCAGCCAACATTGTAAGAGGCTAAGGCAAACCAGGTTCTGTCGGGCTGCGGAATGCGTTCAGGGATCCAAGAAATTACTTTGGCAAGATACTGCGCACCGCCTTTAATATTTTGCTCAGGCTCTAGGCGATTTGTTACGCCGACCTGTTTTGCCGTTGCTTGGGTTAGCATCATAATACCGCGAACACCAGTTGGTGACTTAGCCCTTGGGTTCCACATTGATTCTTGATAACTCAAAGCTGCCAGTAATCGCCAGTCTATGTTACCTGCGTATTGCTCAAACCAAGGTTGATATTTGGGTAAGGTGTCTTTTATTGCTTCAATATAAGCAAGGGTGTTCACATAATTAAACTGGCGAACATGGCCGAAATATTTTTCTTCTAACACATAAAGCTGGTTGCTTTGTTTGACGTCGCCAAAAAATGGCACCATGAGGGCATATAAAGAGTCATCACCATCTTTTCTTAGTAACCAAGCGATAGGATCATTACGGGTAACCGAAAAGCCGATACTCAAGTTTGGGTGGTAGCGGCGAAACAGCGATAAGGTGTGCGAGTCTGCTAGGGTGTAATCAATTTCACCGTCGATAACAGCTTGCAGAAGCTCTTCTTCATCCATATCTTCTGTTTCGTTCCAGCTAAGTTCTGGATTAATTTGTTTTAATTGTTGTAGTGCCAACGAGTGACTGCTTTTGGCGAGAACAGTCAGATTGCCGGTTAAATCCGCAAATTCACGGGGTCTATTACGGCCTTGTTTATAAACTAATTTTTGGCTTATTGTGCGATAGGTTGGGCCGAAGCGGTAATGCTCAGCCCGAATCGTATTATAGGTAAGACCTGACGCTATAATATCTAAATCGCCACTTTCTAAGCGTGCGAACATATCGGATAGATTAAAAAAAGGCACCATTTCAAGCTCAACACCAACATAGTCAGCAAATTCTTGGGCTAACTCATATTCAAAGCCTTGCACACCTTGTGGAGCCTGATAGTAATTACTCGCACCAGCTAATGTGCCGACTCTAATTTTGTTCTGCGCCTTGATATGAGCAAGTTGCGACGGTTGCTGTTGCATATCGCACGCACATAACATGAGCACTAAACTAAAAATAGCGAGTAATTTTTGCATAAATTATAAATGCCCCTTAAACCATTACCTTAGTGTTATAACAAAACTTCTAAGCCACGTCACTTGGCGAATAGTGTTATAGATCTATTTAAAAATTAATAACTATAACAAGGCAGCTGGTAGATAAGTCATACAGAACAAGAACCTGCAGAGAAATAAAGACGACTAAGCTAGTTAATTGTTGCAACCTTAAAAGCGGTTATGAAGATTATTTAAATAAAAGCGTAATTTTGAGTTAAATCTAGACGTTATTTGCACTATAATATGCGCCTAAAATATCGTTCAATCCCTAACCCCGGATGAAAATACCTATGTTGATCCTTCGTGGTGCACCAGCACTTTCCGATTTTAGAGTTCAGAAAATTTTAGCGCGTTGCCAACAGGCACAACTTCCAGTCACTGACGTTTATGCTGAGTTCATGCATTTTGCTGATCTTACAGCTGAGCTTTCAGCTGATGAGCAAACCAAGCTGGAAAAACTGCTTACTTACGGTCCAACAATTGCCGAGCATACCCCTGCTGGCACGTTAATTCTTGTAACGCCGCGTCCAGGTACTATCTCGCCTTGGGCATCAAAAGCAACTGACATCGCACATAACTGTGGCTTAAGCCAAGTTCACCGTGTTGAGCGTGGTATTGCATACTACGTAGAAGGTAACTTATCAGCTGAGCAAACAGCTGAAGTTGCAGCGTTATTACATGACCGTATGACAGAAGCAACGCACGCGGATATGGCTGATGCAGCTAAATTATTCCGTCACGATGAGCCGCGTCCAATGTCATCAGTTGACATTTTAGGTGGTGGCCGTGAAGCGCTTGCTAAAGCAAACGTTGAGCAAGGTTTTGCGCTTGCAGATGACGAAATTGATTACTTGGTAGAAAACTTCCAAAAGTTAGGGCGTAACCCGAACGACATCGAATTATTCATGTTTGCACAAGCAAACTCTGAGCATTGTCGTCACAAAATCTTTAACGCTGATTGGACAATTGATGGCATCGAACAGCCAAAATCATTGTTCAAAATGATCAAAAACACTTACGAGCAAAACCCTGAAAACGTACTATCTGCATATAAAGATAACGCAGCAGTAATGAAGGGCTCGTTAGCAGGTCGTTTCTTCCCGAATAACGAAGGCGAGTATGCATATCATCAAGAAAACATCGAAATCTTGATGAAAGTTGAAACGCACAACCACCCAACAGCGATTGCGCCATTCTCTGGTGCATCAACAGGTTCTGGTGGTGAGATTCGTGATGAAGGTGCTACAGGCCGTGGTTCTAAGCCTAAAGCTGGTTTAGTTGGTTTCACTGTATCTAACTTACGAATCCCTGGTTACGAGCAACCATGGGAAACAGACTTTGGTAAGCCTGGTCGTATCGTAAATGCACTGGATATCATGACTGAAGGCCCATTAGGTGGTGCGGCATTCAATAACGAATTTGGTCGTCCTAACTTACTTGGTTACTTCCGTACATACGAAGAGAAAGTATCAAGCCATAATGGTATCGAGGTACGTGGTTACCACAAGCCAATCATGCTTGCAGGTGGTTTAGGTAACATTCGTTCTGAGCATGTTCAAAAAGGCGAAATCCCTGTAGGTGCTAAGCTAATTGCACTAGGTGGTCCGGCAATGAACATCGGCCTAGGTGGTGGTGCTGCGTCTAGTATGACATCAGGCCAATCAAACGAAGACTTAGACTTTGCATCGGTACAACGTGAAAACCCAGAAATGGAACGTCGTTGTCAGGAAGTTATCGATAAATGTTGGCAGCTAGGTGATGCAAACCCAATCGCTTTCATCCACGATGTGGGTGCAGGTGGTCTTTCTAACGCATTCCCTGAGCTTGTAGACGACGGTGGTCGTGGTGGTAAATTCCAACTTCGTGATATTCCAAACGATGAGCCGGGTATGGCACCACACGAAATTTGGTGTAACGAATCTCAAGAGCGTTACGTATTAGCAGTTGCGGCAGAAGACTTCGCGCGCTTTGAAGCAATCTGTAAACGTGAACGTGCAGAATACGCTGTTATTGGTGAAGCAACAGAAGAGCGTCACTTAACGGTTGAAGATAGCCACTTCGGTAACAACCCTGTTGATCTTCCGCTTGATGTTTTACTTGGTAAAGCACCAAAAATGCACCGTGAAGTTGAATCGAAAAAAGCGCAATCTCAACCATTAGACGTTGCTAACATTGATGCTGCAGACGCTGCACAGCGTTTATTACGCTTACCAACGATTGCTGAGAAAACATTCTTAATCACCATTGGTGACCGTACGGTAACGGGTTTAGTTGCGCGTGACCAAATGGTAGGTCCTTGGCAGGTGCCAGTAGCAAACTGTGCGGTAACAGCCGCTGCGTTTGATACTTACCACGGTGAAGCAATGTCACTAGGTGAACGTACACCAGCTGCACTTTTAAACTACGGTGCTTCTGCTCGTTTAGCTGTGGCTGAGTCACTAACGAACATTGCGTGTGCTAACATCGGTGGGCTTGAAAATATCAAGCTATCTGCAAACTGGATGGCCGCAGCAGGTCACCCAGGCGAAGATGCGGGCCTTTACGAAGCTGTAAAAGCGGTAGGTGAAGAGCTTTGTCCGGCGCTTGGTTTAACTATCCCTGTGGGTAAAGACTCAATGTCGATGAAAACTCAATGGGATGAAAACGGTGAGCAAAAATCGGTTACTGCGCCATTATCACTGATCATTACTGCCTTTGGTCGTGTTGAAGATGTGCGTAAAACAGTAACGCCACAGCTACGCACTGATAAAGGTGAGTCATCACTATTATTAGTTGATTTAGGTGCGGGTCAAAACCGCATGGGCGCATCAAGCCTTGCACAGGTTTATAAGCAACTAGGTGATGTAACGCCTGATGTTGATAACCCAGCACTATTAAAAGGTTTCTATGAAGCAATGCAAGCGCTTGTTGCTGATAACAAGTTACTTGCTTACCATGACCGTTCAGATGGTGGTTTATTCACGACTATCGCTGAAATGGCATTTGCTGGTCACACGGGGGTAACAGTTGACCTTGCAGGCTTAACAGGTTCAGACATCGAAGCGCTTTATAATGAAGAGCTAGGTGCGGTTATCCAAGTAGCAAACGCTGATTTAGACGCAGTGAAAGCGGTTCTTGCTGATCACGGCTTAGCTGCTATCAGCCATGAAATTGGTGCACTAAACGCTGATGACCGCGTGGTATTCACTCGTGGTGATGATGTGGTTCTTAACCACACGCGCACTGAGCTTCGTACTATTTGGGCAGAAACAACTTACCAAATGCAAGCGCGTCGTGATAACCCAGAGTGTGCTAAGCAAGAGTTTGACGCTAAGTTTGACGCAAAAGACCCAGGTCTTAACGTAAAACTAAACTTTGACTTAAACGAAGATGTTGCAGCACCTTACATTGCAACTGGTGCGAAGCCGAAAATGGCTATTTTACGTGAGCAAGGTGTTAACTCTCACTTAGAAATGGCGGCGGCATTTAACCGCGCAGGCTTTGCTGCGGTTGACGTGCACATGAGCGACATACTTGAAGGTCGTTTAACACTTGAGCAATTTAAAGGCTTAGTAGCATGTGGTGGTTTCTCTTACGGTGACGTATTAGGTGCAGGTGAAGGCTGGGCTAAGTCAATCTTATTTAATGAGATGGCGCGTGAGCAGTTCCAAAGCTTCTTCCACCGCGAAGATACATTCAGCTTAGGTGTGTGTAATGGCTGTCAAATGCTTTCAACATTGAAAGAATTGATCCCGGGCACTGAGCACTGGCCACGTTTCGTAACGAATAAGTCAGAGCGTTTTGAAGCTCGCTTTAGCCTTGTAGAAGTACAAGAAAACCCATCGGTATTCTTTAACGGTATGGCAGGTTCACGTATGCCTATCGCTGTTTCTCACGGTGAAGGTCATGCTGAGTTCGCAAACGGTGATGCAGTTAAAGCAGCGCTTGAATCAGGTACTGTGGCAGTGAAGTTTGTTGATAACTACGGTAACCCAACAACGCAATACCCAGCTAACCCGAATGGCTCACCAGAAGGTATCACAGGTATTACTTCTACAGATGGTCGTGCAACGGTGATGATGCCGCACCCAGAGCGTGTATTCCGTACGGTTGCTAACTCATGGCACCCAGATGAGTGGCGTGAAGATAGCCCATGGATGCGTATGTTCCGCAACGCTCGTAAAAACGTTGGCTAGAACTTAATTGTGTGCATAGCTATACAAGCTAGGTTCATACAAACCGTTTAAACTAAAAAGGCTGCACTATCATGTGTGGCCTTTTTGTTTATAATATTCTGAGAAGCGAGAAGCGAGAAGCGAGAAGCGAGAAGCGAGAAGCGAGAAGCGAGAAGCGAGAAGCGAGAAGCAAGGAGAGTTTTTTGAGTTTTAAGCGGGCGTGTGTTGGGTTGCTAGGTATCGTGCTAAGCATGGTGCTGTTGGCGTATCTGTTCAGATTACCACTGACATCGTGGTACTTAACGCCTATGCTCAGTAAAAATGGTGCTGAGCTTCACTGCATTGATTGGTCATTAACTCGCAAGCTTGATTTGAATATCGAGAAATTATGCTTAACCTACCAAGGGCAGCAAATTGAGTTAGCTGGCATTATTGCGAATAAGAAACAGGTTAGTATTTCTCGAGCCAATCTTATAATTAGCAATCAGAGTAATAATCAACAACCTGACACTTCACAAACTGAATTTAAAAAGCTTGCTTTGGTATTACCCGAGCAAAGACCGCTAATAAGTATTGAGCAGCTTGATGTAGTCTCACCGTTTACCCAAAATCCTGTTAGGTTGGCGATACAAGAAAAACGCCTAAATCATTTTACGATTTCACGGGATCTCAATGCTGACGTTGTAATATCTAATTATGAAGTCAAAGCCAACATCACCTTTGATGAGCAAGTGGCTGAGCGGTTCGTAACATTGCCAACAAGCAGCCATTTTACCACTCAATCACAGATTAAGTTTGATGGAATTACAGTTGCAATTGAAAGCTCAATCAATGCAAGTTATCAGCATGCTGTAGGGGAGTGTGACCTAGGTTTTGCTAGCGAAGGGCAATTGAGTGCTAAGTATCAATTAAATCAACAGCATTTATACGCGGATTTATCAGCTTTACAAAATCAACTGAGCGCAAACCGAGACTGCTTAAACACCATCGCAGACCAGCAGCATCAATCATTTGTTGAAGCGCAGTTACCGCTTACTTGGCAGTTACACATTGAAAAACCAGTGAGTGTAGAAGATAAAAATCTTTCAGCCCCAATCATAAAGCTGCAAGCTATAGAAGGGCAAAGTGAGGTGACAGTCAGTAATACATCCCTTTCTCTGCTGGATCCGCTCACATCACTGAATAGCCAAGTTAGCATTGATTTTAATAGTAAAGATATAGATGAGCTTAAGTTCAACGCACATTTGCATGAAGAGAACGTCAGCGCTGATTTTCAACTGTCGGTGGATTCACTACCTGCATTTTTAGATTTTCAGGCTGGTGGCGCTTTGACTGAGGGTGTTGGGGTTAAAGGAAAGCTAAATATCGATGAGTTATTTACTAGTCCTACAGCTAAACTGAATACCAATATCAGAGTTAAAAATGCCCTAATATCGGGTGCACAGATAGCTGATTTTAGCAGCGCAATTAACGCTGAGTATAATGCCCAGCAGCACCTCGTTGTTAACGCTAATAGCAAGGTTAAATCATTAACTTATGATGATATTAACGCAGCAAAAATTAGCAATGAGCTTACTCTTAGTACAGATCTCAGTGTGGGGGAGTTATTTGCTGATATTGATGCCAAAACCACAGCCGCTAAATTATCAACAGCAGAGCTTAGCTTAAATAAGTTGTCTGTTGTGTCAAAAGCTCTTCAAAGCCGCGCCTTGCAGGCAACACATCATGTATTTGCAGATGGCTTTGAAGCGCTTGTTAGCCATAATATGTCTGAGGTTGCCCATCCATTTGAATTAGTGATACCAGAGCAGGCCGTATCCAAGCTAAACCCGATAGTTGCTCAGTTTGAGCCTCTTGCTACCGTCACTGATGGAGTTGTTTCGGGCAATATTAAAGGGGATGTAAATCTTCAGCAAGCACAAGGGCGCGTGCAAATAAGTAAATTCAGTGCGCTTTATAATGATTATCTAGCAAATGATTTCGCAGTGAATTTGAACGGCACGTTTAATTCAGGGCAGCTTAATATTGCAGCGACTAAATTTACACTCAATGAACTGCGCGCAGGTGCCGTGGTCAAAAATATACAAGGTCTGTTGCAGGTAACAGCTAATCAGCCTTGCGCAGCTAATCTAACTGGTCAGGTTATGGGCGGGGCATTTGTGGTGAATAAGTTCTGCCCACTCAGTGATAGCCAAACCGCGACTGTTAAATTTGAAAATATTGATGCCAGTAAATTGGTCACCCTTGATGCAGAGTCTGGGATTAGCTTAAGTGGGCGCTTAGCAGGCACCTTACCCGTTGTAATAAATAAACAGGGCATCGAGGTAAAGCAAGGGCAGTTAGTTAATCAGGGTGATGGTAAATTACTGATCACCAATAATGCGGGCTTTGAAGCGGTAAAAGCGCAGCAACAAGAGCTGAGTACCACGCTGAGTTTACTTGAGAATTTAGATATTAAAAAACTACGTAGCAGTGTTAACCTCAAACCAGATGGGTGGTTACATTTAGGTGTTAATTTAGAGGGTTATAATGAAGCGCAGCAGCAAGCAGTGAACTTTAATTATAACCATGAAGAGAATGTATTTACCTTGCTTAGAGCGCTGCGTTTAAGTGATGAAATTACTCAAAAAGTTGAGAAAGAGTATGCAAAAAAAGGAAGCAATGATGGCTAAGTGGTTAGTAATGCTGACGGCGGTAGGCATGCTGAGTGCCTGTACTCACCGTGTTGAGGTGGCAGCAAAAGAGCCGATTACAATCAACTTAAATGTAAAAGTTGACCATGAGATCCGCGTAAAAGTGGATAAAGAACTAGATACCTTATTCAGTGATGACAGCGAATTATTCTAAGGAGCACACATGCGTAAATTACAACTTAAAAAACTAAATGTGATCACCTTGATCAGTGCTGTTTGTTTATCTTTCTCTGCTTGGGCTATCAGCCTTGATGATGCAAAAAGCCAAGGCTTAGTAGGTGAAGACAGCTCAGGCTATTTAGGTTTAGTGGTTAATAACAGCGAAGCAAAAGCGGTCGTTGATGAAATTAATGCAAAGCGTAAAGAGCAATATTTAAAACTTGCGAAAAAGAACAATCTTTCGTTAGCGCAAGTTGAAGCACTTGCAGCTGCTAAAACTATCGAAAAAACGAAGCCGGGTCACTACATTGAAGTGAACGGTGAGTGGGTAAAAAAATAACTCACTAAATTTAATAGCTATAAAAACAAAAAGCCAGCATTGCTGGCTTTTTATTTATTGAACGCCGGTAGGTGTTAGCGCTTATCGATGCAGTTTTGCAGCAGCTGCTGCCAAAAGTCGATGCCTTTGCGTCTTGCTAGTTTAATGTTGTGCTCTGGGATAGATTCGGGTTCATTGTAGCTGTCTAACGCTTCGCTCATGCTGGCTTCACGGATCAAATGCAGTGTTGGGTAAGGTGCACGATTCGTATAGTTTGCAGCGTCTCTGTCATCGCTATCAGCAAATACATAGTCAGGATGAAAGTTGGCTATTTGATACTTACCTTCATAGCCTTGTGCAGCTATAAGCGCATTGGCTAAATCGACTAAATCTAAGAACTCTTCAAAATCCTTAAAGCCTTGCTCAAACATCAACAAAGTGGTTTCGCGCTCTGCAAGTTGATCTAACGCGTTACATTGCTCAAGCATATCCATTACTGCATCATCAAGCGTAATAGACTGACTGATTTGATAATGAATGCAATTGCTTTCAACTTCTTTACGGGCAAACGGGCAGAAATTGTATTTTACGATTACGCTTGATACCCATTCGCGCATTTGTATTTCTGGGCGATTCATCGCTTGCTTTGAAGTCACATTATTTCTCTATTCTATTTTACTTTTCTATCTTACTTTTCTAAGTAATGCTCAATTAAATTAACCGTTTTACTGATGGCGCCTTGATTGTTAGTAACGCATTTCTGAGCTTGCTGACCGAGCTTAATCGTCTTTTGTACATCACTACTCAAAGCGATAAGTGTGTCAGCAAGGTGATTTTCATCGGTAACGGTTTTAGCTCCTTGAGCACTAATCAGCTCAGGATAAATATGGTCAAAGTTATAGGTATGAGGACCTGCTAATACGCCAACAGAAAACGCTGCTGACTCTAACGGATTATGGCCGCCTCGCTCGATTAAACTACCGCCAACATAGCTGATGTTTGCCACACCATATAAGCATTGTAATTCACCTAACGTGTCAGCTAACACAACTTGTTGCTTGTTATAGTCATCTTCACTGCGACGACTAAAGCTCAAATTTGAACTTTTTAATATCTCTGCGACTTTATCAAATTGCTCTGGGTGACGTGGAGCAATAATCAAAAGAGCGTTGGGTAACGCTTTTAACAGCTTCTTATGAGCAGTTAAAATAAGCTCGTGTTCAATAGGGTGAGTAGAGCCTGCAACCCAGATAAAGCGCTCGTTGTTATATTGGTTTTTAAGTGCTGCGACTTTATTTAATTGCTCATCTGTAGGCATGATATCAAATTTAATTGAGCCAAATACGCGTGCCTTTTCAGGCTTTAAACCAAGTTCAATAAAGCGTTTTGCATCATCTTGATTATGACTGGCCAGATCGCTAATAGAGTGCATGATCACCTTAGTTAAAGGCATTACCTTTTGGTAGCCTTGCTGTGATTTAGCTGAAAGCCGGGCATTTAAAACAAGTACCTTTGTGCCGTTATTGTTGCTTTGCGCCATAAGGTTTGGCCAAAGCTCAGTTTCTAAAATACACAGTACCTTTGGCTGGATACGTTTTAAAAACCGCTTCGTAGCGAAGAAAAAATCAATCGGTAAATAACAGCAGCTAACCGCATCTTTAAAGTTATTTTTTATTTGTTCGCGACCCGTTGGGGTATTGCAGGTTACTAAAATAGTAAGTGTTGGGTTTTCTGATTGAACAGCCTTTATAAGCGGCGTTGCTGCTAACACTTCCCCTACAGAGGCACAATGAAAAACAACATCGTGATGAGATAAGTTCGAAAAGCCAAAGCGCTCAGCAAAATGCTCACGGTAACCCTTATTCTTTTTGCCGCGTAAAACATACAGGTAAAAAACAACCAGTGGGCTTAGTAGGTATAAAAGTAAAGAGTATAAAATGCGCGTCATTGCTTAGCCTATATAGGTAAAACGTTATGATAGCGTGGAACATACGCAATCTAAATATAAAATGTTAAAAACGGTTATCAATGAGAGTTTTAAGTGTTTACTATTGGCATATTTGGTAGTATTTCGGTTACTTAACAAATCAACGAAGCAATTATGAAATTTAAAATGATAAAAGCCTCGGTAATAGGTGCCTTATTAAGTTGCTCAATGCCTTTATTTGCAACACCAACCGCTTATTTACCTATGGGTATGGATGCACAGCTTGATCATCAATTAGATACTTTGTTTGCACTAACAATTGGCACTCCTATGGCTAAGCCTTACCGTTTAGCAGAAGTCGAGAAAGCACTTTTGGTGCTTGAAAAGCAAGAGCCAAGGTTAGCTGCTGCGATTCGTTCAAAAATAAAGTCTTATCAAAGTGATGATGTAGTAACACGTGCAGGTGTTAAATTACAAGTTGATACAGACAACAGTAAAAAAATAGCAAATCAACGCGGACTTAACTCTGATGAATGGGGACAAGGCTTTTTTGAAGGTATTTGGCGTGCCAATGATTACACGCTAGTACAGGTTGGAGTTGATTACCGAGCCAAGGCAAATAAGTTTGTAAATTACAATTCGTTTATTAGTTTTGCTGGTGAAGATTTACAGTTAAACCTTGGGTATAAAGAACATTGGTTCTCGCCGTTTAAGCATTCTGCACAAATTATTTCAACCAACGCAAAAACAGCCCCGTCAATTTCGATTGGTATGGTAAAGCCTGCTCATAATTGGTGGAATTTTGATTTTGAATTGTATTATTCAGAATTAGAACATGTTGATAATGGTATTCTTTATCAAGGTGAGCTTCATAGTGGTACACCAAAACTTGCAGGAACGCATTTTAGTATTGAGCCACTTGATGGTTGGAAGCTGGGTCTTAACCGAATGATGCAGTTTGGCGGTGGACCACGTAAGGTAGATGCTGGTGATGTGGTGGATGCATTTTTTGATCCGGCAGGTAATGACAACTCTGGCCTTACTGGTAGTAAAGATAATGAGTTAGGTGACCAATACGTAACAATTACCAGCACTGTGAATTTTAATTGGGGAATGCCAGTTGAGCTTTACTTTGAATACGGTGGTGAAGATACAAAAAATCATAAGAACTACCAATTTGGTAATACTGTTAGTAATTTTGGTTTCTTCTTACCAAAGCTGAGTAATGAGATGTCGCTTAGGTATGAATATACCAATATGCACAGCTTGTGGTACGTCAATGAAATTTACCCTGTCTATGGTAATACGGTTGGTGGTTTTGTAACGGGTCACTATGCAGCTGATCAGCGATATACTGACTTACATGCCAATGGCGTTGCGAGAGTTTACGCCGATGCGCCTCCCACACAAGTGCACAGCATGGAGTTAACTTATAGTGAAAGCTACCGTTCATTCTGGCGCAGCAAGCTAACATTGATAGAGAATGAAAGTAACTATTTAAATGAGTGGGGTCAAACGACTGGCGTTTATGAACGTGCCGTTGAACTTCAACTAAGTAACACGCGTCAATTAAACGAGCATACATTAGAGACAACTCTTACCTATGGTGAAGATGTTTTTGGCGATAACTATACTTGGTTATCTGTAGCCTATTTTTGGTAAGCAAAGCCGTTAATACTTTTTAAGGAATATTTATGTCAAATCTTGATTCTGTAGCGGCAAGCTACCTAGAAAGTTTAAATCGTCATCAAATGTTGTTTGAGACGATGGAAACCTACCACCCTGAAGTAATGCAACTACTAGAAGCTTGTCACAGTGCTTTACAAGCAGGTGGTAAGGTTATTTGGTTTGGTAATGGTGGTAGCGCGGCTGATGCACAGCATTTAGCTGCTGAGTTTGTTGTGCGTTATAAATTGGAGCGCGGTCCGCTGGCTTCTATCGCATTGACAACAGACACCTCAATTTTAACCGCTCACAGTAACGACTATCACTTTGATACTGTATTTGAGCGCCAAGTGCAGGCGTTATGTAAGCCTGAAGATTTGGTGATTGGCTTAACCACATCTGGCACTAGCCCTAACATCAATCTTGCACTGGCAGCGGCAAATGAAATCGGCGCCTTTACTGTGGCATTAACAGGTCGAGATGGTGGTAAGGTAAAAGATATCGCTAAGCTACCGATTATTATTAAAAATGATGAAACCGCACGTATCCAAGAGGCGCACATGTTTATCGGGCATTGGTTATGCGAAGCCATCGATATGGTTGTAGCGGAGCAAAAGTAATGGATTTAGCGTTACTAAAAAGCCTTTCAAAGGCGCGTATTTTAGTCGTTGGTGATGTCATGCTAGATAGATACTGGCATGGCGACTCAGGGCGTATTTCGCCTGAAGCCCCTGTACCTGTTGTAAAAGTCAGTAAGTTTGAAGACAAAGCCGGTGGTGCAGCAAACGTTGCAAAAAATATTGCCCGTTTAGATGGTAAAGTGGGTCTACTAGGCTTAGTTGGTGAAGATGAAAGTGGGCAAATCCTCGAAACAATTTTAAGTTCAGAGAAAATTGATTCGCAATTAGTGAGTGTTTGCGATTTACCGACTATTTCTAAAATGCGAGTAATCAGCCGCCATCAACAAGTTGTGCGTCTTGATCTTGAAGAGACCTTTACTGAGCAACACAGTCAACTGTTATTAAACCGTTTAGAGCTGGTTTTAGATGACTACGATTTTGTGTTGTTTTCTGACTACAACAAAGGCTCTCTGAGCTTAATTCAACAAATGGTTCAGGTTGCAAAGAAAGCAGGTAAAACGGTGCTTATTGATCCTAAATCATCTGATTTAAACTTATACCGTGGTGCCGATTACATAACCCCTAACTTAAACGAATTTAAACTTGCTGGTGGTAAAACTGATTCTGAGCAAAACTTGACTGACAGCGCTCGTAAGCTAATCAGTGAAGCGGGCATCGCTGCGATGCTATTAACGCGCTCAGAGCAGGGGATGTCGTTAATCAGCCAAGCAGAAAAACATGATTTTGCAGCCCAGCAGCTTGAAGTCAGCGATGTAACCGGCGCTGGTGATACTGTAATTGCAACATTAGCAGTGATGCTTGGTGCGGGTATGGCAGCAAAAGATGCAGTTGAAATTGCCAACCTCGCTGCTGGTATTGCGGTGAGTAAACTGGGTGCCGCAACCGTGTCCCCAGAAGAGTTGAGCCGTAAACTTGGTCAATATTTACAGCAAACCGGCGAGCATTATCAAACGCCATTTGAAGATGTGCTTCAGCATATTGAGTTTGCTAAGCAAAATGGTGAAAAAATAGTGTTCACTAATGGTTGTTTTGATATCCTTCACGCAGGCCATGTGCGCTACCTTGCTCAGGCTAAAGCACGAGGTGATAGGCTGGTTGTTGGCTTAAATAATGATGAGTCAATCACTCGCTTAAAAGGCCCAGAAAGACCAATTAATCCATTGGATGAGCGTGCTATGGTATTAAGTGCGCTTGCGTCAGTTGATTGGGTTATTCCATTTGGCAGCATTGAAGAAAATGACACGCCAGCTAAGCTGATTGAGCAAATTAGCCCTGATGTGCTAGTAAAAGGCGGCGATTACACCGTTGACCAAATTGCTGGTGCCGATCATGTTCTACGCCATGGCGGAAAAGTCGAAGTACTTGAGTTTCTTAATGGCTGCTCAACATCAAACGTAATTAGCAAAATTAAGTCTTAAGCAATGCTTGGTAGTCACACACCAGTGACTGCCAATCACTTTGTTGCCAATGCATCACTTCATTACGCCCTTGCTCTTTTGCAAATGAACGGGCAAGGCGCTTAATGTTCTCTGTTTGCCAGCTAGCATGTGGCTGTTTGATTTCACCGCGGTCAAAGTCAATGATAAACACCTTACCTGTATCATCGAACAAGATGTTATTGATGTTTAAATCTGCGTGATAGACGCCATGATTGTGAAATTCGCTGAGAGTGACTGCTATCGCTTTTAGCTCAGACTGGCTAAGTGGACGCGTGATTAAAATATCTAACACGCTTTTGGCGCCTGTTACTGCCTCGGTGATGATATCGCCGCGATAGATTAAGCCGTGGTTGGTCACTTTTGCCGCAATGGGTGTCGGCACATTTAGGCCAAGCTCAAGCAAACGCATCATCAGTGTAAATTCTTTATAGACTCGAGTTTGCTTCAAACCAACATATAGGTACTGATCGCTCAGTAACTTACCAATTAAACCACCACGCCAATAGTGACGAAGAACGCCTGTAAGCTGTTGATGTTTAAAAAACCACGCTGTTGCACGACCTTTTTTGGCACCAACGATTTTATCTTGTTGTTGCCAATAATTGGCATCGAACCACTGTTGTGTGAGCTCGTCTTTATAAGCTGGGTGACACAAAAGGGTGGTGTTTTGCAGATGCTGAGTTTCAAACATAACAACTTCAAGATTAAATAAAATTAGCGCTATCTTACCGTATTTTTAGCTTTTCGCATAAGTGCTTGCATTAGCATCAAGTTAATTTAAGATCGCATATTATTTGCTGTAGCTAAGGGCGCACGTGACTCAACCAACCTCCTATTCAGATATTTGTATTTTAAGGCTTTCGGCTATTGGTGATGTATGTCATGCCGTATCAGCAGTGCAAGCAATTCAAAAGGCACATCCGAAGGCAAAAATTACCTGGGTGATTGGTAAAGTTGAGGCTATGTTACTGGCCGATTTACCAGGTGTTGAGTTTGTTGTGTTCGATAAAAAGCAGGGCAAACAGGCTTATCAACAACTTAAAGACACGTTCAAGGGGCGTAAATTTGATGTGCTATTACATATGCAAGTCGCACTCAGAGCGAATTTAGCAGCCCGTTGTATTCCTGCAAAGATCAAAGTGGGGTTTGATTGGGCACGCTCAAAAGAGTTGCATAGTTTGTTTATTAATAAGCGTATTGCCCCGCAATCAGAGGCGCATGTATTAGAAGGTTTTAAAGGCTTTGCTCAAGCAATTGGCATCCCTGATTACAAACCTCAATGGCAAATGCCAATTACTGAGCAGCATCAACAAGCAGCCGATGCGCTATTAGGTGAAGAACGTTTAGCTGGGCGTATTTTTGTTATCTCGCCTGCGGCAAGTAAAAAAGAGCGAAATTGGTTACCTGAGCGTTATGCTGCACTTGCAGAACATGCTCATCAACAAGGCTTTTCGGTGGTTATTACTGGCGGCCCAACCCCTTTAGAGATTGAACTTGCCGAGCAAATTATCGCGCATAGTTCGGCACCTGTGCTTAACTTAGTAGGGAAAACTCAACTAAAAGAACTGTTATGTGTTTTGAAACGTGCGGCGTTAGTGTTAGCTCCAGATACAGGGCCTGCGCACATGGCTGTAACGGTAGGAACACCTGTTATTGGTTTGTATGCCCACTCAAACCCAAAACGCACAGGACCTTATTTGTATCAAGAGTATGTTGTTGAGGTTTATCACCAAAACTTACGTGAACAAACAGGCAAAACAGCGCAACAGCTACCTTGGGGAACACGCGTTAAAGGGGCTGATTTAATGGCGCAAATAAGTGTAGAAAAGGTGATTTCGATGTTTGACCACGTGGTAGATAAAGAGCAATTGTCATGAGCAAAGTTTTATTTTTAGACCGTGATGGTGTGGTCAATATTGATCATGGCTATGTATACAAACCAGAAGATTTTGAATTTGTACCCGGTGTATTCGAGGCGTGCAAAGCTTTTGCTGATGCTGGTTATAAAATTGTGGTGGTAACTAACCAGTCGGGTATTGGCCGTGGTTATTATTCAGAACAAGATTTTTCCAACCTCACAGAGTGGATGAAGGGCGAGTTTTTAAGTAACGGCGTTACTATTCTTGATGTCTATTTTTGTCCGCATCATCCAAGCAAAGCAGAGCCTGCCTATTTGCAAGAATGTAATTGTCGCAAGCCTGCTCCGGGTATGCTGTTACAAGCCATCGATGAGCATCAAATCGACCCATCACAAAGTATTATGGTCGGTGATAAGCTTGGCGACCTTATTGCTGCTGAAAGAGCTAACATCGCTACCCGAGTTTTAGTTCGTTCAGGGCAGAGTTATGCTGAGTCAACAGAACAACATGCCGATATTGTTTGTGAATCTTTAGCTGATTTACCCAATTTATATTTATAATTTATGAGGTAAGACCAGTTTAAGTTCACAAACCCACACCAGTTGAGGGTTTGCGACGAACTGCAAACAGTGCAATTGTTCGTCTAAGCTTTTACAATAGGTGCAAAATTTAAATTCATGCTAATCATTTCTGATTAGGTACAAGAATATGTGGAGATTACAGATGAGAGCATCTGCGTTTTTTAATCAGTTGCAGCAGCAAATTGATGAAGTGAAAGCTGAGGGCTTATACAAAAGCGAACGTGTTATCACGTCGCAGCAACAGGCTCAAATTGAAGTTGCCTCTGGTGATAAGGTTATTAACTTTTGCGCTAATAACTACCTTGGCTTAGCAAATAGCCCAGCGTTAATTAAAGCTGCTCAACAAGGCCTTGATGATCACGGTTTTGGTGTAGCGTCTGTGCGCTTTATTTGTGGTACTCAAGATATCCATAAAACTTTAGAGCAAAAGATCTCTGAGTTCTTAGAAACAGAAGACACCATTCTTTACTCATCATGCTTTGATGCAAACGCAGGTTTATTCGAAACAATTCTAGGTCCAGATGATGCGATTATCTCTGATGCACTAAACCATGCTTCGATCATTGATGGTGTACGTCTTTGTAAAGCAAAGCGTTTCCGCTATGCAAATAACGACATGAGTGACCTTGAAAAGCAACTTATTGCTGCTGATGAAGCGGGCGCTAAAACTAAGTTAATCGCTACTGACGGCGTTTTCTCAATGGACGGCGTTATTTGTAACCTTGAAGCGGTTTGTGATCTTGCCGATAAATACGATGCATTAGTGATGGTTGATGACTCTCACGCTGTTGGTTTTGTTGGTGAAAATGGTAAAGGTACGCCGGAGTACTGCGGTGTACTAGACCGTGTTGATATCATCACGGGTACTCTTGGTAAAGCACTTGGTGGCGCATCAGGCGGTTACACATCAGGTAAAAAAGAAATTGTTGAGTGGTTACGCCAGCGTTCTCGTCCTTATCTTTTCTCAAACTCACTTGCACCATCAATTGTTACTGCATCAATTAAAGTACTTGAGATGCTAAGCAATGGCGGCGAGTTACGCGCTAAGCTTTGGGATAACGCAAAGTATTTCCGTGAACAAATGGAAGCTGCAGGGTTTACCTGTGCAGGTAAAGACCACGCGATTATCCCTGTCATGTTAGGCGATGCTAAAGTTGCCTCAGCCATGGCTGACAAATTACTTGCAGAAGGTATTTACGTAACAGGTTTCTCATTCCCAGTAGTACCTAAAGGCCAAGCACGTATCCGTACGCAAATTTCTGCGGCGCATACAAAAGAGCAATTAGATACCGCTATTGCTGCCTTTACCCGTATTGGTAAAGAAATGGGCGTTATCTAATTTTATTTCCTAAACCGAAGCTTTTGCTTCGGTTTTGTTTAATTGAGTAAAAATCATGAAAGCATTATCTAAATTAAAAGCAGAACCAGGGATCTGGATGACTGATGCGCCAAAACCTGAAGTTGGCCATAACGATCTGCTTATTAAAATCCGCAAAACAGCAATTTGTGGAACAGATGTCCATATTTATAAATGGGATGAGTGGGCACAAAATACAATTCCTACGCCAATGGTTGTTGGCCACGAATATGTAGGTGAAGTGGTTGATATGGGTCAGGAAGTACGTGGTTTCCAAGTGGGTGACCGTGTTTCTGGCGAAGGCCATATTACCTGTGGTCACTGTCGTAACTGTCGCGCTGGTCGTGTGCATTTATGTCGTAATACAACAGGTGTTGGTGTAAACCGTGAAGGTGCATTTGCTGAATACCTTGTGATCCCAGCTTTCAACGCATTTAAAATTCCAGATAACATTCCTGATGAACTAGCATCAATCTTTGACCCATTCGGTAATGCAGTACACACAGCGTTGTCGTTTGACTTAGTCGGTGAAGACGTATTAATCACAGGTGCTGGCCCAATTGGTATCATGGCAGCTGCTGTTGCCAAACACGTGGGTGCACGTCATGTGGTTATCACCGATGTGAACGAATACCGTCTAGATTTAGCGCGTAAAATGGGCGCGACTCGTGCTGTAAACGTAGCAACTGAAAAGCTTGAAGATGTAATGAAAGAGCTTGGCATGACTGAAGGCTTTGATATTGGTCTTGAAATGTCAGGTGTGCCAGTAGCATTTAACAGCATGCTAAACAACATGAATCACGGTGGTAAAATTGCCATGTTAGGTATTCCACCTTCAGATATGGCGGTTGATTGGAACCAGGTTATTTTCAAAGGTCTAATCATTAAAGGGATTTATGGCCGTGAAATGTTTGAAACTTGGTACAAGATGGCGAGTCTAATTCAGTCAGGCCTTGATCTGAAACCAATTATCACTCACCAGTTCTCCGTGGATGACTTCCAAGCAGGCTTTGATACAATGATTTCAGGCCAATCAGGTAAAGTAATCCTCAACTGGGATTAATACCGAGTAATTTGATAAGGCGGCTTTGGCCGCCTTTTTAGTTTAGAGAGTACTATGTCGTATAAACATATTTCAGTGAGCGAAACGTTTGCGCTGTTAGAGAAAGAAGAGGTTGTGATTGCTGATATTCGCGATCCTAACTCATTTCAAACGGGTCATATCCCAGGTGCTGAGCATTTATCAAATGCTAACATCAGCGATTTTATGATGCATAAAGAGTTTGATCAGCCAATCATCATCGTTTGTTATCATGGTGTGAGCTCTCAAGGTGCTGCTAGCTATTTAGTTGAGCAGGGGTTTGAAGACGTATACAGCATGGATGGTGGCTTTACAGCTTGGCAAGCGCAACTTCCGGAGCATATTGAACGATGATTGAGTTGGGTAGCATAAATAATCCTCGCGCCGCACAAGGCTTTATAGATTACATAAAAAGTAAGGGCTTACATGGAGAGCTGCGCTCGCAAGATGGACAAACTGTGATTATTTGTGTTGCTCCAGAGCACTTTCATCAAGCCCAATCTCTTTGGCAGGAGTTTGCTGCTAACCCTCATGACGAAAAATACCAACAAGCTTCATGGCAGGTAGGCAGTACACAATCGCCTCTGTCATATCAAGGGCAATCCCTTAATTTAAAAGCTCGCTTTAAGGCATTAAGCTGGCTAAACCGTACAGTTACTCTAGTCTCGATAGCTATATTTATTGCCTTCTTATTAGGTGGTTTTGAAACTATTTACAGTATGTTGCAGTTCAACCCTGCACAGCCACTAACTTGGTTTACACCTGCCATTGTGCATTTTAGCGCTATTCATCTTATTTTTAATTTGATCTGGTGGATGACGCTGGGTAACGATATAGAAAAACGCAGTGGCAAATTAACCTTAGTGGGTTTATTTTTAGTGACGGCATTCATTAGTAATTGGGCACAGTTTTTAGTAGTTGGGCCTAACTTTGGTGGTCTAAGCGGCGTTGTGTATGGTTTACTGGGTTTTTGTTGGATCTACAGCGTAATGAGGCCAACAGAGCCGCCACTAGTAAGTAATAGCATTGTCGGTTTTATGCTGGTATGGCTTATTCTAGGCTTTGTAGATATGTTGCCTGTGAGTATGGCGAACTGGGCGCATTTAGCGGGGTTATTGGCTGGTATGGCTTATGCCGTGTCAGACAAGCTGCTTTCACGCAAATAATCGCGTAAATAAAAATGGCGGCTAATGCCGCCATCTTACAATTAATGATATAAATACTTAGTAAATAACACTTCTCGGACAATCTCTTGTCCTGTTTCTTGTTTTAGTAGTGCTTTTAGCTTTTCGGTGCAGCGCTTTCTTATTTCTTCGCGGCCGGTAAGCGATTTAATGTTTTCTTCAGGCTCTTTTGAGAGTATTTCAACAATCGCATCACGCAATAGTGGAGTGTGATGTTCTACGATTGCGATATCAGATAGATCATTGAGCATGAGATCCACCGTAATACGAACATAGCCAAGTTTTTTATTACCTTGACCTATGTAGTTAGTGATGATGTCAGGCTCAAAACCAAAGTAGCCAACATTTGATTCAGCGCGAACAGACCAACTTGTTGCAGTAACAAGTAGCATGCTTATCAAGTAAATTGATAACAATGATTTTTTCATAGTTAAGAATATTCCACCCTTTCAATGATTTTTAGTCTATACCCAAATTCACTTAAGATACAGGCTGTTCTGCGTTTTTTAACCCAGCTTGAGATTAAATCATGACTTTTGCCAAACGTGCAGCAGTGATATCATTTGCACGGTTTTTAAAAATAATGAGTCGTTGTGATCACATTCCCAGTTTCATTAGCTGCAAATTGGCAGCCTGCTTCAGCATTTCCAGATTTGACGCAACAACAGCAAAGTTGGTTGCTTGAAGCTGGGTCATTAACAGCTAAGCTTAAAAGTCACTGTCAGGTCTTTTCAGTTAAAGTTTTAAACGAAGCACCTTTTGACTTAACCCGCGAGCAACAAGCATTACTCAATACCTCTTTAAGTCAGGCATTAAATCGCGAAGTGTTACTACTATGCGATGGTAAACCAATGGTTTATGCACAAAGCTGGTTGCCGGCAGATGATACATTAAAAAAGCAGCAGTTACTAAGTATGGGGACAAGGCCGCTGGGCGATGTTATTTTTCAAGACCCAAACTTATCGCGCACTGAAATAGAAGTTGCTGAGTTTTCACAGCAGCACGGTATTCAAGCTTTAACAGCTGAAATAGGCTACTCTTCACAAGCATTGTGGGGAAGGCGCAGTGTTTTTAGCTTATCTAATGCTCACTTTCTCGTGGCTGAAGTATTCTTACCTGGAGCGTATATTTACCTATGAAGCTAGCTGCACTTAAGGTCGCACATATACCTTACTATAAACAGTTAATGCGTACCGATAAGCCTATTGGTACCTTGTTGCTATTATGGCCAACTTATTGGGCGTTGTGGCTTGCTGAGCTTGGCACGCCGAGCCTATTAAATTTTGTGGTATTTAGTTTGGGTGTCTTTGTGATGCGCAGTGCTGGCTGTGTAATAAATGACTTTGCCGATCGTAAAATCGATGGCTCAGTTAAGCGCACAGCTCAGCGACCGCTGGCAGCAGGTTTAGTATCAAGTGGTGAAGCTCTGAGCTTATTTGTACTGCTCATTGTGATGGCGTTTGGTTTAGTGTTAACACTTGGATGGTCAACGATATTATTGTCGTTTGGTGCCTTAGCATTGGCGTTTTGTTATCCATTTATGAAGCGTTACACCCAGCTGCCGCAAGTTGTACTTGGCGCGGCATTCAGTTGGGCTATTCCAATGGCCTATATGGCATCAATTGGCTCAGTACCATTAGAAGCCTGGCTCCTATTTATCGCGAATCTTGTTTGGACTGTGGCTTATGACACCATGTATGCCATGGTTGATAGAGATGATGACTTAAAGATTGGCGTTAAATCAACGGCAATCTTGTTTGCCAGCTATGACAGGCATATCATCTTTTTGCTCAATGCCTTATTTATTGCGATTCTTGCTTACATAGGTATGAGTCATCACCTTGGCTTGCCATATTGGCTGGGCTTAGCTACAGCGGTTGGTTTTTTACTTTATCAACAAACGCTTATTCATAAACGAGAGCGAGAGCCTTGCTTCAAAGCATTTTTGAATAATCACTATGTGGGGTTAGTGATTTTTATCGGTTTAGCAGCATCCTTGCCACTGTCCTTTTAATTATCTTGGTGGGTCGATAGTACCGCTGATTGAGGCATTTTTTCTGAACCAACCCGCAATTGAGTAGCGTACATCGTTTGCGGGTAATACTTCATGCATAAAGCGTTCGCTTTCAAACATCACCAATAAGCCCGCTTGAGGTTTAATGACTATTTCAATCTCTTTACTCTTTGGTTTGTAGATCACCAATTCACCGCCAGATTCTGGCGTATTTAAGTAACAAACCGTTGTAAAAATGCGATTAGAACGGCCTTTGAAGGCATCATAGTGCTTTTTATAAAAGTCACCTTGTTGATACTTTGCATAATGGCATTCATAGTCAAATAAGCCTAAATAAAAGCCACGGTTTAACTGTGTCTTTATTGCTTCCATGGTCGCCAGATAAGTAATTTGTGCTTGGCTTGAGCTATCAAACCAAAAGGTTTTATCTTTACGCACAGTTTTATCTATTTGTTGGTCGTTTAATCGGCCAATACCTGCGGTATTAAAATGCGGATTAATGCGATAGCAATCGGCAATTAAATCAGCAATTAAGCTTTCATTAATCGCGTTTTCAACAACAGCATAACCAGTACGTTCAATAGCATCTAAGTATGTGTCGGTAATAAGCGGTGCGGTCATTCATATGCACAATCAAAAAAAGGTGCGTAAGTGTATATGAAAAATTGTGTTATGCACGCTTTTTATGCAGTAAAAAATGAAGAAATAGAGGGGGGTTGGCTAGCCTGATTAACTACAGGCTAGCAGCATATAAAATAGCTTTTAGTTTTGGCTTGAAAGGGCCGTTTTTTCAATGAGATCGAGTAAGTGGCTAACGTGAGAATTCTCATTGATTTGTTGGTTTGTTTGGATTATCAGCTGGTCGTGTGCGATACCTTTATTAGTTTTTAATAATAGTAACTCCGGATCAGATGACACACTATTAGCATGCTCAATGCTGGCAATCGCGATATGGTTTGATTTTTTCAGACCATCCATAACTTGTTCAATACTGCCTACTTTGATGCTTGATGTTTTATCAAAAGAATCAATTGCATCGTTTAGCATAGATTGCACTTGTTTTGACTGTGAAAAACAGCTGTACATAGGGTAGTCAGCTAAGTCGCGTTTACTAATGTCACTTTTATTTGCAAGCGGGTGATTTTTAGCCACGAAAATGATTAGTTGATCAGGTAAATGTATATCGCTGCCAATGCTGTTCATCGCTTGCGAACATACACTGATATCAATTTCACCTAATTGCAGTTTACGTACTAGTTCACTTTGCTCTTGTAACTGCATCTCGATTTTCACATGAGGGTACTGCGCTAAAAACTGACCGCAAGAAACAGGCACAACCGTGCTCGCTTTGTTGGTGTAGCCAATAATCAGTTTTTCACTTGCGCAGCCGTTTAATGATTCAAATAAATGCTTCTTGGTTTCTTCAAGATTGTCGAGAGTTTGTTTTGCATACTCTAGGAAAAGCTCACCTTCTTTGGTTAACTTTACTGAGCGAGTAGAGCGAGTAACTAGCTCATAACCAATTTCATCTTCAAGTGTTTGAATACTTCTAGTTAATGCAGAAGTGCTTATTTGAGTTTTCTCTGCAGCTTGGCGGAAATGCCTTAGCACGCCTAATGCTACGAATTGTTCAAGTTGTTCAAATCTCACTTTAATAGTCCCTTGTTATAAGTAAGCCCTACATCCAGGCGGTACAATTTTACATCACGAGAGGCATAGTAAAGTATTGTACCCGTATTGGGAAGTACTTGTTTTACAGAAAAGTTACATCAATCAGGATAACGTTCCTTAATTTCTAAGAAAAGCGCTAAATTTTCAAGTAGCTGATCGACTAAAATTGGATCAAAATGTTTCCCACGTTGCTCTTTTATCAATGAGAGAGCATCATCGAGTGGCCATGCTTTTTTGTAGCATCGGTCACTGCAAAGTGCGTCAAATACATCTGCAATTGCAGTAATTCGACCAACAATATCGATATTATCACCAATTAGTCCTTGTGGATAACCAGTTCCATCCCATTTTTCATGGTGTTGGTAGGAAATTAAGGCCCCACAGTTTAATATTTCGTTTGTTGAGTTTTTTAGTATTTCATAGCCAGTTTCGGCATGAGTTTTCATTATTTCCCATTCTTCATCAGTGAGTTTACCAGGCTTATTTAGAATCTTGTCTGGAATACTAATTTTACCAATATCATGTAATGGTGAAGCCAGTTTAATGATTTCACAGCGGAACGAATCCAAGCCATATAATTTTGCGAGTAACTCACTGTACAAAGCGACACGTTTAACATGTGAGCCAGTTTCCTTTGAGCGCTTTTCGACTGCTTCGCCAAGAATATACGACAACTCTTTTTGTGACTCTTTGACCATTTCTCTAAGCTTTAAGTTGTCATAAGCAAGTGCGATATTATTGGCGTAAAATTCTAGCAGTTGATAGTCTGTATTTTGCAGTTTTGAACCTTTATTGACATACAACATAGTTTCAAGGCCTGCTTTTGTTGGAAAGTAGCCAATGTAATCTGTGCTGTTTTTTAAAGACGATTTTCTTTCATGTGCATCAATAAATAAGTTTTTTACATCCTCAGGAATTTTATTTTTACATGGAGTTGGCTCAACACCTGAAGCGGCAAGTAATTGAAAGTCATTAGCTGGCGATGATTGCAGGTTAACCGCAGCGGCACAATATATTTCTCTGTCACTTATCCCCATTACGTTAGTAACATGGTTTAAAATTGTGGAGGCAAACTCTTGCACACTATCACATTTCAGGAAATTGGCTGAGGCATTGATAATTTGTTCGAGGCCATGTTTATGATGATCAATAATCTGAATATCACGATGTGAACGTAGCGCTGAATAGAGCAAAGTTTTCATTTTTATCGCGGTGAGCTCAGTTTTATTTTTGTAATCATTGATATCGTAATCACGAATGATGGCTTCTTCAGGGGCTTCCCCAGGCTGACCTGTACGCAGTATTAAACGTATATCATGGTTTTCTATTTCATCGCGGATGTATTGAATGAGATCGAGGCCTGCGTGGTTTGTTTCCATTACCACATCAACAAGCGCCACTGAAAATGGAGTACCTTTACCTAAAAGCTCTCTCGCTTCAGCAGCAGAATAGGCATGATAAAAGCGAAGCGCTTTATTTTCAAAAGTGAACCCAGCTAATACTAGTTTCGTAACTTGATGAATATCTTCTTCATCATCAACAACAAGAATATGCCAGTATTCAGCCTCTTCCGTACCTACATTATTTTCTTCTAAGGATTCTTCAGAAAATAAAAAATCATCCACAAAAGCACCACTTATTGTTGTATCTCATACAATAAGTATAGAGGGTGAATTTTACTCTGCCTTATCTGAAAGAGGTTTTTTTTCGATATTTTTCAATTCAATCTCGATTGCATCGCAAGAAATGTGGATCTCATACAAAGAGGTGAGAAGCGACAAGGCTAAGCACGCGAGGCTGATGCCAAATAAAATGATTCCAGTAGTATTAAATTCTATAAATAATGCAAACATTGATAAGGTACACATTAAAAAAGAGGCAACACCATAAACTTGCATTACGCGAATTAATTTAATGCGTTTTCTTAAATTGGTTATCTGTGCAACAACTAATGGGCGGATACTTTCCCCTTCACGCGCATTAAGCTCTCGAATAAGCTGAGCAAGCACCAAAAAACGGTTGGTGTAAGCAAGTAACAGTAAAGAAATTGCTGGGAATAACAATCCCGGTGTTGTTAAAGTCATGTGGCTACCTTGAAATAAGCATTGCAGCGAAGTTAGTTGCTAGCGTAGTTTAGGATTTAAAGATAGAAAAGTAAAAGGGAAGTGATTTGCAAAACAGTAATTTAAATCAACCTGCGAAGCAGGACCCATTCACTTGGGTAAAAGTGTTTCAGGCTGAAAATGGCTTAGAGGCAAACATTATTAAAGGGCTTTTAAAAAGTAAAGGGATCGAATCGCAACTGCAAGGTGAGCTTTTGCAAGGGGCGCTTGGGGAGATCCCATTTGAACAAACAGGGGTCGATATACTTGTTTACGCATTAAAAGAGCGCCAGGCGCAAGAAATATTGCTAAACTACCGGCAATTAAAACAATCGGCTCCTGACTGGGTATGCCCAAAATGTCATGAGCTTAACGGAGCAACATTTGAAATATGTTGGTCTTGTGGGACTGTAAAGAATGACGAAAGCGAATAATTTTCAACGTATTAGAGAATTAAACTATTTGCAAAAAGCGGTATTAGGTGGCGCATTACTTGAGCGTATGTTGCCTAATTATAGCTTATTTAGTGAAGCAACAGGGTTCGGTGATGCCGCGGTTTTTCGTAGCGCATTGAGTGTTTGCTGGGAAAAAATCTTACTGCCAAAAAGTAAAATCAGCCTAGAAAAGCAAATTGAGAAAATTGAGCCAAACGTGCCAGAGCTTACTGACTTTGACATGTTTGGCACCTATCCTGCAATCGATACTGCGACAGCTTTGCTTGGCATGCTGCACGGTTTGATAGCCAAAGATGAACAAGAGTTTTTAAATATTAGTAAAATTTCACAGGCTTCAGTGGCTCGTTTCATTGAATATCAACTAACAGTGGATGGTGAAATTGCTGATAACAAAGCTGTTCGTGAACACCCTTTAATGCAGTATGAAATTGATGTGCTTGCAGAGCTTATTGATTTTGTAGAGCAAATGGGCCGAATTACCTCAGAGAACGTAAAAGAGCTTAAGCAACTTGCGGTATCTGACGGTCAAACCAATATTGGTATTGCAATTTAATATTCAGTAATGCGTATTTTCACTGTAAAATACGCATTTGTTTTTTCTTGGCGGAGTAATTGATGCGAATTTTAGGTATTGAATCATCATGTGATGAAACGGGTATTGCCATTTATGATGATGAACAAGGCTTATTAGCACATCAACTGTATAGCCAAGTAAAAGTACATGCTGATTATGGCGGTGTGGTTCCTGAGCTTGCTTCACGCGATCACGTACGTAAAACCTTACCTTTGATTGATGCAGCCTTTGCACAAGCGGGTTGTGGTCCTGAAGACTTAGATGGCATTGCATACACCGCAGGCCCTGGACTTGTTGGTGCACTTCTGGTGGGAACTTCTATTGGTCGCTCATTGGCCTATGGTTGGAATATTCCTGCTGTTGCTGTACATCATATGGAAGGTCACCTACTTGCGCCAATGCTTGAAGAGGACAAACCGGAATTTCCGTTTATCGCACTACTGGTGTCTGGCGGCCATACTATGATGGTAAAAGTATCTGGCATTGGTGAATACGAAGTGCTGGGAGAGTCAGTTGATGACGCGGCTGGTGAAGCATTCGATAAAACCGCGAAGTTATTAGGTCTTGATTACCCTGGTGGCCCACGTTTAGCAAAACTTGCGGAGCAGGGTACGCCTAAGCGTTTTGTATTTCCACGTCCGATGACTGATAAACCCGGCTTAGATTTTAGTTTTAGTGGTTTAAAAACGGCGGCATCGCTTGCTATTCGTGATAGCGATGATGATGAGCAAACCAAAGCTGATATAGCTCATGCATTCCAAACAGCGGTAATTGATACCTTAATTATTAAATGCAAACGTGCATTAAAGCAAACCGGTATCAAACGTTTAGTGATCGCCGGTGGTGTGAGTGCAAACGTGCAATTGCGTGCGCAACTTGAACGAGTAATGCAAGGCATGAAAGGGCGTGTGTATTACCCGCGCACAGAGTTTTGTACAGATAACGGTGCAATGATTGCTTACGCTGGTATGCAGCGCTTAAAGGCAGGGCAGTTTGCTAGCCTTGATATGAAAACTAAGCCGCGCTGGCCTATTGATTCACTCGAAGCGCTTTAATTTACATCACTATTCCTGCTCTGGGGCTTTCTTCTTAGCCCCTACTTTAGGTTCTTCCCCAGCCATCAAGCGAGTAATGTTTGCTCTGTGGCGGAAAATTATCAGTACGGTTAAAAAGGTAACTGGCAGAGTATACAAAGGTTTTATCCACCAAGTATAAATAGGCGCTAATGAGACCGTAACCAGTGCCGCGAGAGATGAGTAACGCGTGATAGCAACAATTAAAAGCCAAGTTGTAATCAACATCCCCCCTAGCGATAAACCAATGGGTAATAACGTGCCAAAAGCGGTCGCGACGGCTTTACCACCTTTAAAGCTAAAAAACAGTGGATACATATGGCCCAAACAAGCAGCTACACCAATTAAACCTAACATTAGTGGCTCTATCTTTAAAAAGTAAGCACCCCAAACAGGAATGGTTCCTTTTAAAATATCAAAGACAAGAACTAAAACAGCGGGGACTTTACCACCAAGGCGATAAACATTTGTAGCACCCGGGTTATTCGATCCATGACTGCGTGGGTCTGGTAGTTTAAACAGCCGAGATACAAGGATAGCGGAAGAGACCGAACCTAGTATGTAAGCCAAAACTAACATTAAAACTTCTAACACGCGCTTCCTTATTTTTTAATCTGCACTTTTGGGCTATCATTGGCGGCAAAACCATTTGCCACTCTCGTCGAGTCGGATGTAAGCACCCTATGCAATGCATCTATTCGTTATTGTAGGGGTAATTTTTACATATTAAAACAGTATGACAGCTTATATAGCGCATTATTAAAATTAATAAGCGTTAAGGCTGAGTATTGTTTTTAATATTTATGTCGCTTGGAGTATCAATGGACAAGGTATATATATCACAACTGCACGTAGACACCATCATTGGCGTGTATGATTTTGAAAAAGAAAGTAAACAAAGCCTGTATTTTGATATCGAAATGTTATGTGATATTTCTGCCGCAGCGGCGACAGATGATATAAATTTGGCTCTTGATTATGCCAAAGTGAGTGAGCGAGTGATTGAGCACACAACGGCAAAACCTGTTGAGTTACTAGAAACTTTAGTTGAGCAATTAGCTGCCATTATTTTAGCTGAGTTTGCGACCAGCCAAGTCACTATTCGCGTGAGTAAACCAGCCGCAGTGCCACAAGCGCAAACTGTTGGAGTTGAGATCACCCGATGTAAGGCAAATTAGAGATGGCGCAAATTTTTATAAGCCTAGGTTCTAATGTCAATAAAGAGCACTATCTTCGACAGGCGCTTATCGCGCTGAAAGCTTACTTTCCTGATTTTATTCATTCATCAGTATACGAAAGTGAAGCGGTGGGGTTTGCAGGTAGTAATTTTTATAATTCAGTTGTTGCAGCAAAAACAGATATGCCATTAGCTGAACTATGTAAATTACTGAAAAAAATTGAACTTGATAATGGCCGCACCCGTGAAGATAAAAAGTTTAGCCCGCGCACATTAGATCTCGATTTATTGTTTTATGATGACATTATCTGTGAAACACCTGCGCAATTACCGCGGGATGAAATAACCAAAAATGCGTTTGTATTACAGCCTCTTGCTGAAATAGCGCCTGATTTTTATCACCCCGTAGCTAAGCTAACTTTGGCTGAGTTATGGAAGAATTATAACAACCCCCAACAAAAACTATGGAAGGTGGAGTTTTCTAACCCATGAGTATTATTGAGATAATTGTTTTAGCCCTGATCCAAGGATTGACTGAGTTTTTACCTATTTCGAGCTCAGCGCATTTAATTTTACCCTCACAAGTTTTAGGTTGGCACGATCAAGGCTTAGCATTTGATGTGGCTGTTCACGTTGGAACCTTAGGTGCAGTTGTATTGTACTTTAGAAAAGAAGTGGTCGATATTCTTGGTGCTTGGTTTAAGTCGTTTGGTGCACAAGGTGCAACCGATGATAGTCGTTTAGGCTGGTGGATTATTGTTGCGACTATTCCTGCATTATTAATTGGTTACTTATTCAAAGATTTTGTAGAGAGCTACTCGCGTAATGCATGGGTTATTGCCACCTCAACCATCGTATTTGGTTTGCTACTTTGGTATGCCGATGCTAAAGCAAAGCAAGTTAAAAATATTTACCAAGTAAACTTTTTTAGTGCGCTATTGCTGGGCTTTTCACAAGTGCTTGCTATGGTATTCCCTGGTACATCCCGTTCAGGTATTACTATTACAGTGGGTTTAATGCTGGGCCTAAACAAACAAAGTGCTGCGCGTTTTTCATTTTTAATGTCAATTCCAGTTATTGCTGCAGCAGGTTCATATTATGTGTATCAGTTGGCTACTGCAGGTGAGGCGATTGATTGGAATGCAATTTTACTAGGCGCTGGCTTATCTTTTATATCTGCGTATGCGTGTATTTTCTTTTTCTTAAAAGTGATTGAGCGCATGGGCATGATGCCATTTGTTATCTATCGCTTACTATTAGGTGTTGGTTTGTTTGCATTCTTAATGCTGTAAACAGGCTTTAAACTTAATTTAAAAACACCTCACGTTGAGGTGTTTTTTTATGTTGGCTATTTGGCAAAAGTCTAATGCCGTGTAGTAATGGTAAGTAAAGCTTATATTTGGCATTATAGCGCCTTACTTATCTCTTATTCATTTTGCTCAGGACAGTAGATGCATATTCATATTCTTGGAATTTGTGGCACCTTTATGGGTGGTATTGCCGCAATCGCTAAATCGTTAGGTCACACAGTGACAGGCTCTGATCAAAATGTGTACCCGCCGATGAGCACACAATTAGAAGAGCTAGGTATAAAGCTCACTCAAGGATATGACGTTGCCCAACTAGAACCTGCGCCAGATATGGTGGTAATTGGTAATGCTATGAGTCGGGGCAATCCTTGCGTTGAGTACGTACTTGATAAAGGCTTACCTTATACTTCTGGCCCAGAATGGTTAAAGCATAATTTACTGCAAAATTCGTGGGTGTTGGCTGTAGCAGGCACACACGGCAAAACAACCACTGCTAGTATGCTAGCATGGTTACTTGAATACGCTGGAATGACACCGGGCTTTTTGATTGGTGGTATCGTGCAAAACTTTGGTGTCTCTGCTCGTGTTGGCGAAACACCATTTTTTGTTATTGAAGCCGACGAATACGACACGGCGTTTTTCGATAAACGCAGTAAATTTGTACACTACTTACCGCGTACCTTAATTCTGAATAATCTTGAATTTGATCATGCTGATATTTTTGAAGATTTAAACGCGATAAAGAAACAATTTCATCATTTGATGCGTACATTACCCTGTAGTGGCAAAGTAATTTGGCCAAGCCAAGACGAAGCACTACAAGATGTGATTGAACGTGGCCTTTGGAGCGAAAGCGAAACACTGTTAGGTGATTGGGATTACCGCTTACTTAAAGCTGATGGTAGTGAATTTGAAGTGCTACTAGATTCACAAGTACAAGGTGTTGTCAGCTGGCAAGCCATGGGCGAGCACAATGTCAAAAATGCCATAATGGCCATTGCAGCAGCCAGACACGTAGGCATCGCGGTATCAGTCAGTATTGCAGGCTTAGCTGAGTTTATCTCTCCTAAGCGTCGTATGGAGCTGAAAGCCGACATTAACTCAATAAAAGTGTATGACGACTTTGCCCATCATCCAACAGCAATTAAAACGACCTTAGCAGGGCTACGTGCAAAAGTAGGCACTGATAAGATAGTTGCTATTTTAGAGCCTCGTTCAAACACTATGAAAATGGGCGTGCATCAACAAACCTTAATTGATTCACTCGATGCAGCAGATGATGTGTATTTATTTGAGCCAGAAAATTTAAGCTGGTCGCTGAAAGAATATGCAGACAAAGCAGGTATGCATTGCATGAAAAGCACTGAGGAAATCATTACTCAGGTTGTTGGCAACAGTGCGCCGTCACAACATATTTTAATTATGAGTAATGGTGGTTTTGAAGGTATTCATCAGCGTTTAATCACTGCTCTTGAACAAAACTAACCAGTATACGGAGCTTAACTGTATGCAATTTAAAGATAAAATAACGTTAGCTTTTAGCGGTGCCTCTGGGGCTCCTTATGGCTTACGATTATTAGAAGTATTACTTGAACAGCAGTTTCAGGTGTATGTATTGATTTCAAGTGCGGCAAGAGTGGTCTTTGATACAGAATCGAATATCAAACTTTCGGGTAATGAAGACAAAGCGACAGAGCAACTGAGTACACTTTTTAATGCCGCTCCTGAGCAACTTAAAGTATTTGGTAAAGACAACTGGTTTAGCCCTGTTGCATCTGGCTCTGCTGCGCCGAAAAAAATGGTGGTATGCCCGTGTAGTGCAGGTTCAGTATCTGCAATTGCGGTCGGGGCATCAGATAACTTACTCGAACGCGCCGCTGACGTGGTCATTAAAGAGCGTGGGCAGCTGATTTTAGTCCCGCGTGAAACGCCATTTAGCGAAATCCACCTTGAAAACATGCTGAAGCTAGCACGACTAGGCGTAACTATTATGCCTGCGGCACCGGGCTTTTATCATCAACCAGAGCAGATTTCCGATTTGGTTGATTTTATGGTGGCGCGAATTTTAGATCATTTAAACATTGAACATACTTTGACGAAACGTTGGGGTTATGGAGAGGGCAAACAGTGAGCGAAAAAACGATCGCATTAAATATTGAAGGCCTAAAAAAGGTTTATAAAAATGGTGTTGAAGCCGTAAAAGGCATTGATTTACAAGTTCAGCAAGGCGACTTCTTTGCCTTACTTGGACCAAACGGGGCAGGTAAATCAACCACTATTGGTGTTATCTCATCGTTAGTGAATAAAAGTGCCGGTCGAGTACAGGTATTTGGTCACGACATTGATACAGACCTTGAAGCAGCTAAGTCAGAACTTGGCTTAGTACCGCAAGAATTTAATTTCAGTCAGTTTGAAACACTAAATCAAATCTTAGTTAACCAAGCAGGCTATTACGGTGTACCAAGAAAGCTGGCGCATGAGCGTGCTGAAAAATACTTAAAGCAGCTAGGCTTATTTGAGAAAAAAGATAAACAAGCGCGCACCCTTTCAGGTGGTATGAAGCGTCGTTTAATGATTGCTCGTGCACTGATGCATGAACCTAAATTGCTTATTTTAGATGAACCAACAGCCGGTGTTGATATTGAGCTACGCCGCTCTATGTGGGATTTTCTTCGCGAGATAAATAAGCAAGGTGTGACCATCATCTTGACTACCCATTACCTTGAAGAGGCTGAGCTGTTATGTAAAAACATCGCGATTATCGACAGCGGTGTGATTGTTGAAAACACCACCATTAAAGCGTTACTTGCCAAGCTTGATAAAGAAACCTTTGTACTGGATTTAAAGCAACCTGTGCAGCCAATTAGCATCGACGGTTACAAATACACACTGACTGACGACCACACTTTAGAAGTTGAAGTGGCGAAGTCTCAGGGCTTAAACCAAGTATTTAGTGCCTTGAGCGAGCAAGGTAACACAGTGCTGAGTATGCGAAATAAAGCAAACCGTTTAGAAGAGCTGTTTGTAGGGTTATTAGAACAAGGGCGAGGCGAATAATGTTTAAATATGGAGTAGCGCTAAAAAGTATTTGGATCAAAGAGTGTATTCGCTTTTTACGTATTTGGGTGCAAACCTTAGTTCCGCCGGCAATCACGATGAGCCTGTATTTTGTGATTTTTGGTAATCTGATTGGTTCTCGTATCGGTGATATGGGTGGCTTTACTTATATGGAGTTTATTGTCCCGGGTCTGATTATGATGTCGGTGATCACCAACTCTTACTCGAATGTTGCCTCGAGTTTTTATTCGACTAAATTTCAAAAAAGCATTGAAGAGCTTTTAGTTGCACCAGTGCCAAACTACATCATTGTACTTGGCTACATGGGCGGTGGTATGACACGAGGCATGCTGGTTGGTTTAATTGTTACCTGTGTCTCTTTGCTATTTGTTGATATTCAAATTCATAATATTTTTGTGATTATGGCTACGGTTATTTTAACGTCGGCTGTGTTTGCATTAGGCGGACTTATCAATGCTATTTATGCTAATAGCTTTGATGATATTAGTATTATCCCGACCTTTATTTTAACGCCGCTGACTTATCTAGGTGGGGTGTTTTACTCTATCACCTTGTTGCCAGAATTTTGGCAAGGCGTATCGCAAGTAAACCCAATTATTTATATGGTGAATGCATTTAGATATGGCTTCTTAGGTGTGTCTGATGTCGACTTATCGGTAGCATTTGGTGTACTTGGTTTATTTATTGTGGGGTTATTTACCTTAGCATTAACCCTTATTAAACGTGGTGTGGGGCTTAGACACTAATGACGGATGCAAATTCGAGAAGTATTGTATCGAATCAACCTGGCTTACATGAAAAGCTAGACGAAATTGTTTTAAAGCACTTAAGTGCTGAATTTAAAAAGCCGATTGCAGAGCATACGCAAGCGGCTTTTGATCAGGTAAACGAAAAGGTGCAAGCGTTTGCAGGGCCTATTATTCTTGATTCCTGTTGTGGGGTAGGTGAAAGCACCGCAAACTTAGCAAAGCGCCACCCAGATGCGTTAGTGATTGGCATTGATAAATCATCACATCGTCTAGATAAGCATGATATCGAATACAAGCAAACAGATGCGGGGCAGTACATTTTAGTGCAAGCTGATTTAAACGATTTCTGGCGCTTGGCGGTGGCTGCAAACTGGCAACCTAGTCATCATTACCTGTTGTATCCAAATCCTTGGCCAAAAGCAAAGCACTTGCAAAGACGCTGGCACGGCGCTGCAATTTTTCCGTACATCGTTAAATTAGGCGGCCGCTTAGAGCTCAGAAGCAATTGGGATATATACGTAAAAGAGTTTGCTCGCTCATTAGAGCTTGCAGGGCATAAGTGCGATGTTGAGCTGTATGAAAGCGATACTGCAATTACCCCATTCGAACGTAAATATTGGGCCAGTGGTCAACAAAGCCACCGCTTGGTGATCAACCTTTAATGAATATAGGGAGTTGGCGGTGCAAAATGACTCCCTTGCATTAAAGTAACACCTGCACGAGCAAGCGCGTCTGCTATTTGTTCGTTATCAACTTGCTCAGCGATTACATCTAATTTTAGTTGCTGAGCGTATTTCACCAAGTTTTCAATAAACAGATAGTTATCTTTATTAGTATGAATTTGGCTTACCAATCCTTTATCTAATTTCAAGCCATCGATCTCAAGCTTCCTAATGTGAGGTAAGTTTGAAAAGCCTGCGCCAAATTCATTAATAAAAACCTGAGCACCTTTATTCTTTAAAGTGCTAATAAAGGTTTTTATTTCACCAAAGTAAGCAATCGCATCGCGTTCATGGAATTGAAAGATAATATTATGGGGTTGCGGATAACGCCTTAGCTGTAATTCAAAAAACTCGCTCAAGCTTGGGTCAAGGATATCCTGTGCGGTAATGTTGATACTCCAGCGTACATTGGTTTTCCTAAATTGCTCAATACAACGAGTAAATATAGTACGTCTCAAGGGGCCATCCATGCGTGAGCGCTTTAGTACCATCATAAAGTAATCAGGTGCGTGAATACGACCAGTTGAACTTACCATTCTGGCAAGGCATTGATAATGATCTACGGCCTTACTTTGGTTGTTATAAATAGCTTGAAAATAAGGTACTATGCGATTGTTATCGAAGGCTTCTTTGACTTCTTTAGCAAGGAAAACGTTACTTTTAAATTGTTCTTCAACTTGTTTAAAAACATTTTCATAGCGTATTAAACGCTGATTGTTTAATTTGGCCTGCTGAAGTGCTATGTGGGCGTTTTCTATCAGTAATAATTTATTACCTGTAGCGACACCTGCGGATAAGCTGACATAAATAAACGGTTCTTTCAGTGCTGGGATCGCATTGTTAAAAGCGTTTATTACTTCGTCGATATTATGCTCATCAGTATGAGTACGTAATAATGCGATTTTATTGGTTGTTAAGCGGTAAATACCGCCATCACGAGGTATACGTGATTGAAAGTACCTAAGTATGTTAGCCATCACTTTATCACTCACTTCACTGCCATAAAAACTGCTGATGTCTTCAAGCTCGTTGATGATGATAATCGCCAATTCCATACGGTGTTTGGTCGTTTTCTTTATGTGATATTCAAGGGCAACATGATTAGCAAAGCCAGTGCGTGCGTCTGTTGATAGCGAGCGTTTAAGCTGTAAGAAATATAATCCTGCTATAAGTAATGCAATAAAGAAGAAAAAGCTACTGGTAACCATCGCCCTTGTAACGCTTTGCTGAAGCTGCTGGTTTAAGTCACTTATAGTAATGTCTGCGCCAGTTATATAAGTTTGGCCATTATCATCGACAAAAGTAACAAAGATACTTTTAAAATACCCCCATTGATCCTGCGATATTTCAAAAACGGGTTCGGTCGAATAAAAGGCTTCTTTGTTAAGTTCTGTCGCTTCGGGGTAGGCATCTAAAAACTGTGTGACACGACCAGTGTTTTGATCTTTTTGAGTGTAACTTGAGGCGCTAAAGTAGACTTTGTCATCGCGAAGGACCATTGCATACACATAAGCAAGTTGCATTTGCTTTGCGTACTCTGAAAGGGCAAGACTCTTTTCTTTGTAGGTAGAACTGGAAATAGGTAGACCAGCATTGACTGTATTATGGTAGTCATCACCTAGGATATGCTTGACACTGACCGCGGCATTTAGCAATTTGCTATCGATATTTGCCATGATCTCACTACGTGTGGTTTCATAGGTATAATAGATATAGCCAAATAAACTAATAAAAAAAACGGCGAAACCATATAGCAGCCAGCTAGTTTTTTGCATTCCTTTGGGCATAAACGTTCCCTTTGCGGTTATCGTTTGATTATACTTAAAAAATACTTCTCTGATAGTATAAATTGACCGCAAATTTCATCAATAAATCATTTTTTTGTCATCGAAATTATGCCTTTTTAGCTTTATGCGAGACATTTTCGTGATATTCCAGTAAAGTTAGCCAATTTCGTAGCAACAGTGCCGCAAAAGTGTTCACCAAGATGTCCCATCATCAGGTGCATTTTTAGCTGCTAATTATGGGTATTAGGATGGATCAAAAGCGTTGTGCCGTCGCCTCCAAAGAAAGCTTGATTCGTATTTTTACGGTGCCAGAAGCACCAGACTCGACATTAAGTAAAATCGAATCTGAAATTTCTAGCAACTTAGCTGGGTTCTTAAATGAGAATATAGCTGCAATTGAAAAGCCTTTGCACGAAATTGAAAAAGACTTTCAAACGGCCACTATCCCAGAAGAGCCAACCTTTGTTTCTGATTATGCTCAAGATATTATGGAGCAGTTGGTTGCTCATTCAGTGCACACTGCTGCACCAAGCTTTATTGGTCACATGACCTCAGCGTTACCGCATTTTGTGTTACCGCTTTCTAAATTAATGGTCGGTCTAAACCAAAACCTAGTAAAAATTGAAACTTCAAAGGCATTTACGCCACTTGAAAGACAAGTTTTGGGCATGATGCATCACCTTGCTTATGGTGAAGACGACAGCTTTTATAGCAAATGGATGCACAGTGCGAAAACGTCATTAGGCGCATTCTGTTCAGGTGGCACTGTCGCTAACATTACCGCCTTATGGATTGCCCGCAACCGTTTATTAAAAGCCAATGGTGACTATAAAGGCATTGCTGCACAGGGTTTAATCGCGGGAATGCTGCACTATGGTTACAAAGGCTTAGCTGTGCTTGTTTCTGAGCGAGGCCATTACTCATTAGGCAAAACCGTTGACCTACTGGGTATTGGTCGCGATAACATTGTCGCAATCGCAACCGGCGAAAATAATAAAGTCGATGTCGATGCGATGCGTAAAAAGGCCCATGAGCTTGAAGCGTCTGGCATTAAGGTAATGGCACTTGTGGGTGTTGCTGGTACGACTGAAACGGGCAGCATAGATCCACTCAATGAAATGGCTGATTTAAGCGAAGAACTAGGTTGTCATTTTCATGTTGACGCTGCATGGGGCGGTGCAACCTTACTTTCTTCAAATTACCGCCGCCTTTTAAGCGGTATCGAACGCGCTGATTCAATTACCATTGATGCTCACAAACAAATGTATGTTCCAATGGGAGCGGGTCTGGTGTTATTTAAAGACCCTGCTGCGACGGATGCTATTGAGCATCATGCGGAATATATTCTTCGTAAAGGCTCAAAAGATTTAGGCAGTCATACCCTTGAGGGCAGCCGCCCAGGTATGGCAATGTTAGTGCATGCTTGCTTACGTGTTATTGGCCGTAAAGGTTACGAGATGCTAATTGATCGCAGTATCGTGAAAGCGCGCACTTTTGCCGATATGATCAAGCAGGATGAAGATTTTGAATTAATCTCTGAGCCTGAACTTTGCCTATTAACCTATCGTTACGTACCAAAAGAAATCCAAGCGAAACTGAAAGGTGCAGACGAAGAAACTAAATTAGATATTTACGCTTCGTTGAATCGCTTTACTGCAAGCATGCAAAAGCGTCAGCGTGAAGCGGGTCGCTCTTTTGTATCACGTACACGTTTAACACCTGCAAAATATGACCATCAGCCCACCGTGGTTTTTCGTGTTGTATTAGCCAACCCGTTAACCTCTAAAGCAATTCTAAAAGATATTTTAGCGGAGCAAAAAGAGCTGGCGAAAACCGACCCGGTATTTAAAAAATATTTAAGTAAGTATATGGATTAACAAAGGGAGCGTGATGCTCCCGTTATTCACTAAAGCAGCTTGCTTTAATCATGTTACTGATAATCGCTTGTGATGGTTTAATTTTTTCCATCGCCAAAAACTCATCTGGCTGGTGGGCTTGGTTAATTGAGCCCGGTCCCATGACGATGGTTTCGCAGCCAAGCTGTTGAATAAAAGGGGCTTCTGTACAATAGTTTACAGCGACAGCGGGTTGACCTGAGATTTTTTCGGCCAGCTTTACAAGTGCTGTATCAGTGCTACCACTAAATGCTGGGATAGGTTCATGCATGTTGATAACGCTCACTGCATTTGGGTATTGGGCATTAATCTCTTCTGCGGCTGTTAGCAAAATCGCTTGTAGTTCTTGCACACTTAAACCAGGTAAAGGCCGCATATCAATGTGCATTTCACAACAACCACAAATGCGGTTGGCATTATCGCCACCATGAATATGACCAAGGTTCAAAGTAGGGTACGGAATTTCAAAGTGCTCAACTGAATATTTATTCTTTAATTCTTCTTTGATGATTAACAGTTTTGTAATCATTTTATGCATGACTTCGATGGCGTTTAAACCACGTTCAGGATCAGAGCTATGGCCTGAGCGACCAATTACGCGGATCGCTGTACTCATATGACCTTTATGAGTAAATACCGGTGTCATATCTGTTGGCTCACCAATAATACAGCGCGCTGGTTTTAAGTCTGGGTGACGGCAAATTTGTTGCGCACCTGCCATTGTGGTTTCTTCATCGGCTGTGGCTAGGATTAAAAGTGGCTCTGTTTGCTTAGTTTCATCAAGCTCGCTGATAGCCTGTAGTACAAAGGCAAAAAAGCCTTTCATATCAATACTACCTAAGCCATAAAGTTTATTGTCATGCTCGCTGAGTTTAAATGGATCGTAGTTCCAGCGGCTATCATCAAATGGCACAGTATCAGTATGACCTGCAAGCATTAAACCGCCATCTCCTTTACCGCGTTTAGCTAATAAGTTGTAACGGCCTTTGCCGTTTTCAAGCTCTGTTATTTCACATGTAAAACCCAGGCTTTCGCACCAGTCTGCGAGCAAGGTAATTACCCCTTTATTGCTCATGCACAAAGAATCTTCAATCGCACTAATTGAAGGGGCAGCAATTAGCTGCTGATACATAGATATAAAAGAGGGTAGCGACATAAAAAAATCCAAAAATAATTATTCAATCTAATTGCATAACAATATAAAAGTATTTATGATGAATATCAATTCACTTTTTGAGCATAAATATTAGTAAAGCTGTACGATGAACACGAAACGACGATAACCTGATTTGATTACTTTAGACAGTGTTTTTATTCGCAATTGAGCGAGTAATTTTAGGCGTATCGATAAACAGATTTAATAGGTAAAAGTAAGCAATGAATGTAGTGATTATTGGCGCAAGTGGTTATAGCGGCGCAGAGCTAGCAAGTTTAGTTGCTAAGCACCCCAAACTGACCCTACAAGCATGTTATGTGTCTGAAGGGAGTTTAGATAAAGGCAAATTATTAAGCGATTTATACCCTGAGCACCTTGGATTGTTAGAGTATCCACTACAACCTCTAACAGCTGAGGCTTTCCAAGATATCGAAAGCAATGCTGACTATGTATGCCTGTGTACTGATCACAAGGTCAGTGTTGATCTTGCTCCGAAATTTTTAGCCATGGGTAAAAAAGTATTCGACCTATCTGGTGGTTTCCGTTTAGCTGGGAATGAGGATTACCTGACTTATTACGGTTTCGCACATGAACACCCTGCGCTTTTAGAGCAAGCAGCGTATGGTTTAGCCGAATGGAATAGCGATGCAATTAGTAAAGCGGACCTTGTAGCTGTAGCGGGTTGTTACCCAACAGCGGCTCTTAATTCTTTAAAACCACTTAAAGAAGCAGGGCTATTAGCTGATCAAGCCATTATTGTTAATGCGGTGTCAGGTGTTACAGGCGCTGGCAGAAAAGCCAGTGTTAACACGCACTTTTGCGAAGTGTCACTTGCTCCTTATGGCTTGTTTAACCACAGACACACACCTGAGATTGAGCAGCACCTTGGTCACCCTGTGTTATTCACCCCACATTTAGGTAATTTCCCTCGCGGAATCTTAGAAACTATTTATGTGCAATTAAAACCAGGCGTAACAGTAGAGCAAGTGAGCGCGGCGTATCAAGTGTTAGCTAACGAGCCGTTAATTCGTTTACTTGGCAATAAAATTCCAAGCATTAAAGGCGTCGCTAAACAACCATTTGTTGATATTGCATGGCAGCAAAAAGGTGAGCAACTCATCGTTATGTCAGCGATTGATAACCTTCTAAAAGGCGCAGCTGGGCAAGCATTACAGTGTATTAATTTAGCCATGGGTGAACCTCACCACACTGGTTTGGTAGGAGCGCTGTAATGAAAACTTGGATCATTAAAGTCGGTGGTGCTGTGTTAAATAGCGCAGATGCCGCAAAAGCGCTTTTTGATGTTTTAGCCTCTGAACAAGATAACTTTGTTATTGTTCATGGTGGTGGTGCCTTGGTTGATGCTTGGCTTAAAGACGCCGGCTTTGTAACTGCAAAACATCAAGGTTTACGTATCAGCCCAAATGAGCAAATGCCATATATTGTTGGTGCTCTTGCCGGTTGTGCCAATAAACAATTGATGAGCCAAGCAATCAGCGCTGGCCACAAACCTGTTGGTTTAAGCCTTTATGAAGCGGGTGTACTGGTATCTGAAAAACTTAAAGTATTGGCGCAAGTAGGTCAGTGCTCAGGTAGTTGTGACAGCGTGCTACCTAGCATGCTTGAACAAGGTCGTTTACCTCTAGTGAGCTCTATTGGTTTTGGGGAAGATGGCCAATGGTACAACGTCAATGCAGATGAAGCTGCAGCGGCTATCGCTAAAGAGCTTAATGCAGAACTTATTTTTATGACAGATGTAGAGGCTGTGCTTGATGCCAATAAGCAGCCACTACATCAACTTAATACGCAGCAAATCGAAACACTTATCCTTGAAGGAGTTATTCAGGGCGGGATGGAGGTCAAAGTAAAGACCAGCCTTCTTGCTGCCCAACATTTACGACGTGGTGTGTATATCTCAAGCTGGCTGAAGCCAGAGAACTTAGTCGCTTTATTAAAAGGCGAGCATGTAGGAACGAAAATTACACCATAGGTATTTCATGTTAAAAAATTTCTTAAATGGTCTTGAATTAGACCAAAAAGGCGCACTTAAATTACTAAACTTAGCGCAAAAAATTAAAGCAAACCCAACAGACTTCAGCCAAGCATTAGCGGGCAAATCAGTGGTTACCTTGTTTGAAAAGCCAAGTTTACGTACTCGTTTATCATTTGATATTGGTATTAATAAACTGGGTGGTCACGCAGTTTATTTAGATTCACAAAATGGTGCCATGGGCGCTCGTGAATCGGTTAAAGATTTTGCTCTTAATATCTCAACTTGGGCTGATGGCATTGTTGCTCGCGTGAATGCGCACAAAACACTGACCACACTTGCTGAATATTCATCGGTGCCTGTTGTTAATAGCCTATGTGATTTATATCACCCATGCCAAGCACTTGCTGACTTTTTAACGCTGCAAGAAGTGCATGGCGATGTTAGCAAACTAAAGCTTGCTTACTTAGGTGAAGGTAACAACGTCACACACTCTCTAATGCTATTAGCAGCCAATTTAGGCACTGATTTTGTTGCAGTTTGTCCTAAAGGCAGTTCGCCAGATTCGCAAATTCTCAAGCAAGCAGAGCAAATTGCAGCAATGAATGGCGCGTCTGTTATGGTGAGTGACAGAATTGAGGCGGCAGTTGGCGCAAATGCAGTCTATGCTGATACCTGGGTTTCAATGGGTGATAAAACACCGCTTGAGCAGGTAAAAGCTAAATATATGCCTTATCAGCTTAACCAAGCCCTATTAGAGAAAACCGGTGCGCAGACTGTACTGCATTGTCAGCCAGCGCATCGTGAGTTTGAAATTACCTCTGAGGTAATGGATGGTCCAGCATCAAAAATTATTCAACAAGCAGAGAATCGTATGCACGCGCAAAACGCTCTACTTGTCACATTATTAAATCCAAATTTTGTTTAAGGAACACCAATGAGTTCAATTAAAAAAGTCGTATTAGCCTATTCTGGTGGTCTTGATACATCGGCAATCGTGCCATGGTTAAAAGAAAACTACGGCTGTGAAGTAATCGCGTTTGTTGCTGATGTAGGCCAAGGCGCAGAGGAGCTTGAAGGCGTTGAAGAAAAAGCCATTGCTTCAGGTGCGTCGGAATGCCATATCGTAGACTTAAAAGGCGAAATGGTCAGTGATTATATTTACCCAACTTTAAAAACGGGTTCTATTTACGAAGGCACTTATTTACTAGGTACGTCTATGGCGCGTCCAATCATTGCTAAAGCGCAGGTTGAAATTGCCCGTAAAGTAGGTGCTGATGCGCTTTCACATGGTTGTACTGGTAAAGGTAACGATCAGGTGCGTTTTGAGTCATGTTTCGCAGCCCTTGCACCAGATCTAAAAGTGATTGCACCATGGCGTGAGTGGGACTTATCAAGCCGTGAATCATTACTTGATTACTTAGCTGAGCGTAATATTCCGTGTTCTGCGTCAGCTACGAAAATTTATAGCCGTGATGCGAATGCTTGGCATATTTCTCACGAAGGTGGTGAGCTTGAAGATCCATGGTGCCAACCAAGTGATCAAGTATGGACATGGACTAACTCGCCAGAGCAAGCACCTAATGAAGCAGAATATGTAACATTAAACGTTGTTGAAGGTGAAGTGGTTGCTGTTAACGGTGAGTCATTAAAACCATATGACTGCTTAGTTAAATTAAATGACATTGCTGCGCCGCATGGTGTGGGTCGTGTTGATATCGTAGAAAACCGTTTAGTGGGTATGAAGTCGCGTGGCTGTTATGAAACACCTGGAGGCACTGTGATCATGGCAGCTCTTCAAGCGATTGACGAGTTAGTGCTAGATAAATCAAGCCGTAAATGGAAAGAAGTGCTTGGTGGTGAGTTCTCTCATTTAGTCTATGATGGTCGTTGGTTTACGCCATTAAAAGACTCGATTCTTGCAGGTGCTGAATCACTGTCTAAGTTAGCAACGGGTGAAGTAGTACTTAAGCTTTATAAAGGCCAAGTCACTGCGGTACAGAAAAAATCACCGAATAGCTTATACAGCGAAGATTTCGCAACCTTCGGCGAAGATGATGTATATGACCAATCTCATGCAGAAGGTTTCATTCGTTTATTCTCGCTTTCAAGCAGAATCTCAGCACTAACGAAAAAGTAATTTAATTATTGCCCTGCATTGCAGGGCAATAGCCGAATTTGGAGACAGTTCAATGGCACTATGGGGCGGACGTTTTTCTACGGGTCCAGATGAAGCGTTTAAACAATTCAACGATTCACTTCCTTTTGATTATCAACTTGCAGAGCAAGACATTATTGGTTCAGTTGCTTGGGCTGGGGCGTTAAAACAAGTAAACGTTTTAAACCAGCAAGAATACGATGACTTAGTTGCAGCACTTAATAAGCTGTTAGATGAAGTTAAAGCAAACCCACAAGCAGTTGCTGTAGCAGGGCATGAAGATATTCATTCTTATGTTGAATCAGCACTGATTGATAAAGTGGGTGACCTTGCTAAAAAGTTACACACTGGTCGTAGTCGTAATGACCAAGTTGCAACAGATTTCCGCTTGTGGTGTCGTGATACAGCTGAGCATATCCTTGCAGCAATCGCAGAGCTGAAAGGTGAGTTTATTGCCTTAGCTGAGCGTGAGCTTGGCACTATTTTACCGGGTTACACACACTTACAGCGTGCACAACCTGTGTTATTTAGTCATTGGTGTATGGCTTATGTTGAAATGCTTGAGCGTGATGAGAGCCGTTTAAGCGATGCCAAAAACCGTATGAACTATTGCCCACTTGGTAGCGGTGCATTAGCCGGTACTGCGTACCCAATTGATAGGCAAATGCTTGCCGAAGGGTTAGGCTTTAATGGTGCCACACGCAATAGCCTTGATGCTGTATCAGATCGTGATTTTGTGGTTGAGCTATTAAGCTGTGCATCGATTTCGATGATTCACTTATCGCGTATGGCCGAAGATTTAATTTTCTATAATTCGGGTGAAGCGGGCTTTATTGAGCTTTCTGATGGGGTAACATCAGGCTCTTCACTAATGCCGCAAAAGAAAAACCCAGACGCACTAGAGTTAATTCGTGGTAAAACTGGCCGCGTTTTTGGCGCATTCAGTGCCATGATGATGACACTTAAAGCGCTACCACTTGCTTACAATAAAGATATGCAAGAGGACAAAGAGGGCTTATTTGATGCGATGCCAACTTGGCTGGCATGTATTCATATGGCGCAAGCGTGTATCAAAGGCATTAAAGTTAATGCAGATAAAACATTAGCAGCTGCAAAAGGTGGTCACTCAAATGCGACTGAACTTGCTGATTATTTAGTGGCTAAAGGTATTCCATTTAGGGAAGGTCATCACATTGTTGGTACGCTCGTGCAAATGGCTATTGCACAAGGGAATAACTTAGAAGATTTAAGTTTAGAGCAATTTAAGTCAGTGCATAGCATTTTCGAATCAGATGTATATCCTGTATTAGAAATAGACGCCTGTATTAAAGCAAGACAAGCGCAGGGTGGTACCTCTCTCGAGCAAGTAACAAGTGCCATCAAATACGCAAAAAAAAACAGCAAATAGCGGTACGTGACGCAACCTTAAATGATGTTGAGTCTATCGCTAAGCTTATTCAGCATTGGGCTACGGTAGGTGAAAACCTACCACGAGCTAAAAGCGACATGATTCACTCAATTAATGAGTTTGCTGTCACTGAAGTTGAAAACCAAGTTGCTGGCTGTGCCTCGCTTTATATTTACGATACTGGCCTTGCTGAAATTCGCTCGCTCGGGGTGGACCCCGAATCACGAATTGCCGGGCAGGGACGTCAACTTGTTGAACATTTGCTAAAAAAAGCCAAAAGCTTGGCGCTTAGTCGGGTAATTGTTCTGACAAGAGTGCCAGAATTTTTTGCAAGCCAAGGTTTCAGCTTTTGTAGCAAAGACAGTTTGCCAGAAAAAGTGATCAAAGATTGTGAGCTTTGCCTTCGTAAAGATAATTGCGATGAAGTGGCAATGGAATATATTTTAAAGCCAAGTAATAGCGCGGTGATCCCGTGTAAACACGTGGCTTAATTTTCCCTGGATAGGAAAAACGCACGGTTACCCCTGTGCGTTTTTTTATGTCTGAAATTTAGATTTACTGACTTTTATGATCAAAATGATCAACTTTTGTAAAAGTTGGATCGTTAATTGCTTTTATTATCAATGCGGTGGCAACGTCGCGATGAAGTATAAAAAAGCGTCAAAAAAATGAGAACGCTTAACTCAGCTTACAAGCTATTGTAAGCTACACTGAAAAAACAATTAACTTAAAGGAATTAACTTATGCAAGTTTCAAACAATAGCCAATTGCAAATGCAAGCTTACAGCCAAATGCAACAAACAAAGCCTGCTTTGGAACAAACTACTAGTAATAAAACCCTGCAATCTGATACAGTAACTTTATCAAGTGAAGCCTTGGCTTTATCTGGTGGTGCTGAGATCCAACGCGGTGGCGGCGGCTTAGTTTTCCCTGATAAAAAAGAGACATAATTTTTGGAAAAATAAGTTAGATGTATTTTGATTTAAGCTCGCTCGGTTTACATTTCGACACGATTATTGTTTTGGGAATGCTGATGGCGTTCTTACTTAATTTGTTTTTCTATGTTAGTGAGCTTAATCAAAACAAATCTCTAGTAATTACCTCTTTTTTCATGGCTGTTTCTTACTTTAGCAGCAACCATTTCATTGAACTTGAAAGTTCAAATACAAACTTATACATTGAGTGGTTTGTATATGACCTTATAACGCTGCTCTTTATACTTGTTTCTCATCGATTTTTATCTAAAACTTCTACTGCAGCGAAATATATATACGCTGGGTTAATTATTAACAGCGTTTTATATGCATTGATTCATATTGATTTGATAGTGCTTTGGAATAGAGAGGTGTGGTGGTTTTGGACCTTTTACTCTATTGGTGTCAATGTTGTAGATTTCTTAATGATAGTGGCATTAATTACGAATAAAGACTTTTTATTTGTTGGTAAAGTTAAGAACTACTTATTTAAAAAGCAAAGAAAAAACAACCTTGGATACTAACTAACGAAAGTTATCCATATATATTTCTACATTCCATTTCTCCCTACCTACTAATTAAATTCTTGCTGTGGCCTTATCATTATGAACATTAATAATTTAATAATAACTATTCAGCAAACATTGGGTACATACTTTGCCACATTAATCATGTGGGGATTTTTGATGACCTTTTTATTCAATATGGTTAGTCGCTCCTCAATTGTAAGTAAAGATAAAACTTTGATGTGGATCTCTTTAGCTATATTTCTCTCTTACTTACTCACCGATCCATTAGTATCGATGGCTTTTGAAATAGAGTCGTTGAGGTATGCTTCTATTTTTATTATTTGGTGTATTCTTGATTTGACATGTTTGGGTATCATTCTGCTTATTAGTCGAAATAGCCCGATAGAAAAATTCCCAGCCAAGTTGTATGTGATTATTGGTTTGTTAACGAATAGCTGCTTGTTTTTCTGCTTATACCTAGATGTTAGTATTTACGGGAACGAAGAAAGGTGGTGGTTATGGGATGTATATACAGTCACAGTCAATGTGATGGATCTAACCATGCTGGCCGCCCTGTTAACTAATAAAGACTTTTTTAAGTTAGCGGCATTGTTAAAATACCTTAAGACTAGATGTAGCGTTCAGCGAGAGTTAAATGCTTAAACTAATCCAAGACAACTTTGGAGTATACCTCGCAGCATTCATCATGTGGGGGTTTTTGATGTCGTTTCTTTATAACATGGTAAAGAAATCATCTGTACCGAATGGTGACAAAACAGTGATGTGGATCTCACTTGCACTGTTTATTTCTTACATGATGAGCGACCCATTACTCAATATCGCGCTTGGTTATGATATGTTAGATTCAAGCTTTGCCTATGTCATTTGGGCGCTATCTGATTTAACAATACTGCTAATTGTATGGTTAATTGCTCGAAAGCGAAATCTTGCACAGGCCCCAGCTAAGCTTTATGTGTACACTGGGCTTCTCGTCAATTCATCACTATTTTTAGCCATGTATTTCGATATTAACTATGCTTATACTGGAAGTTGGTGGTTTTGGGATGTCTACAGTATCACTGTGAACCTGATGGATATCATGATGCTCATCGCTCTTTTCAGTAATAAAGACTTTTTAGGGCTTGTGAAGCTATATAGGCGAGTTCGAGGCCAAGCTGAACCAGCTTGACCCCAATTGGTTAGAAACGGTATTCCCAGCTAGTTCTAAGGGCTGTGTTTGTTTCTGACTCATCACCTATTTCATCTTTTGAAATAAGCCCTGTCACTTTCCACAGACCATTCAACACAGATTGCTGATAACCAAGCTCTAACTGCAGCTGACTCGTATCTGATGCGAGCTCAGCGTGTGTGGTTTCGCTTTCAATCCAACGTAACTTCGCATGGCCACCATAACCATTTAGAGTGTGGTAATAGGCGCCAAGAATAGCCGATTTACTTTGTAGCGGTGTTGAGCTGCCAATTAAGCGTGAGCGTTGTGTATAGCTACCAGAGCCATATACGCAATCACTAATTTGATCACAGTTTTGCTCTGTATTTGAGTATTCAAAGTAGCTTTTTAATAGACTTTCTTTCGAGCCAAAATAGCTTTCTACGCCTAGCGTATAAAACGGCTCGCTCGGTGCTAAACCACTTTCATTTCGACCCATTACTTCAGCATAAAATGCCACTGGTTGCGCCGCTAAAGTGGTTGAATACTTAACATCTAAACTCGTTAAACGGTGTGTTGATTCACTGCTTTCGAGTGTAACAGGGTTGATTTCGAGGCTAGTTAAATAATCAGAGCCTGCACTATTAATCGCAATTTCAAGGCCTGTTAATGGCGTACTTGCAAACCGGAGCGCCCAAAAGTCACCGTCCTCTGAGCTATTTAGATATGGCTTTTGTTTGGCGTAGATACCTGTTAACTGCCAATTACCGATAAACGACAACCAACTTGGGCCTACATATTGTGTATTTGCTCTGCTGAAGCGAACACCTTTCATTGGCGCCGCATTATTTGATAGTAGTAGGGCATTATCGTTACTTGGCCCCCACCAATGGCTAACTTGCTCCGCACTAAGTGACCAATTACCCAGGAGTACGGCTAAATAGCTATCTTGATAAGTAACATGCTGTTTATCAAGGGCGTCATCGGCGTAATTTACACTCACTTTAGCGCTAACACGCTTCCCTGTGATTGAACCATAACTATTTACACCGCTTTCTTGCTGGTGGCGTTTACCAAAACCTTGCTGAGTGAGAGGTTCGCTGTTGTAGTTTAGGCGAATACCTGAACTAGTTTTTTGCTTTGCATTATCAAGAGCATGTTTTACATGCTGATACGCAAATAAGCTTTGCTCATCAAGTTGGCTGGTATTGGCAACGTCTAGGTCCCGTGCGATACCTTGCCACATTAATGGGTAGCTATTAATAGGCTGTTTAATAATGCCCTGGTTAAATAGCATTTCGATTGAAGCGCGAAGCAGTGGGTCGTCGCTTTCTATCCATGGCCCAGCAACACTTGGCGCAGAGATCATTAGTAATGCAGTTAAGCTAATGAACTTTTTTAATTTCATCCGTGAATTTTATCCTGTAAGGCTTTGGCTACAATAGGGTCAACAAACTCGCTCACATCGCCATTGTGGCGTGCAACTTCTTTAACTAGAGTTGATGATATAAACGAATTCTTTTCTGCTGGTGTTAAAAATACACTTTCTAGATCAGGGTTTAGACGACGATTCATATTAGCTAACTGAAATTCATAGTCAAAGTCAGACACAGCACGAATACCGCGAATAAGCACTTCGGCTTTATGGTCGCGAGCTAAATCAGCCAATAAGCCAGAAAAACCAATTACACTCACGTTATCAAGGTGCGCCAAAATCTTATTAGCAAGTTCAACACGCTCATCAAGGGTAAAGCAGGGTTGTTTACTAGGATTATGCGCAATGGCAACAATCACTTTATCGAACATTTTTGCCGCGCGATGAATTAAGTCTGTATGGCCATTTGTAAGTGGGTCGAAAGTGCCCGGATAGATTGCAGTAACGTTCATAACTATCAGCGATTTATAAATTTGCTTGCTATATTAACAGTGTTTTCTCGACTATGCAGCTTAGAAAATACGCGTATCGGATTAGGAACCTTCACCTATATAAGGTACTAAGCCGATTGAGGTTAATATTTTTCAAGGTAGTATTTAATTGTCGCGCATTTGTTTATACTGCTCGGCTGGGGACCGTAATAATCATAAAAAACAGAGTAAATAGGCTATGAGCACAAAGGACAAGATCATACACACCAGCATCGAATTATTTAATCGCCACGGTGAGCGTGCCATAACAACTAACCATATCGCTTCGCATATGGGGATAAGCCCTGGTAACTTGTATTATCACTTTAAAAATAAAGAAGATATTATTCGCCACATATTTGCTTTGTATAGCGACCATTTACATACCCACTTTAAGCCACTGACTCCTGACGATGATGCACTAGAAAACCTAGCGGGCTATCTTGATTCGCTATTTGAACTTATGTGGCGTTTTCAGTTTTTCTACGACAACTTAGGCGATATTTTATCTCGTGATGAAGAGCTGAAAAAAGGCTACATTGCGTTTCAAGCAGAGCTTTTGGAGCAAGTAAAAGAGGTACTTTTTGCATTACGAGAAGGCGGTATCATCTGCATTGAAGACGAAGATGTCACAGAGCTTGCGCATATGCTTAAAATGACCGTGAGCTTTTGGACACCTTACATCAAAGCTCGCCGCTTAAGCGGTGAACTTGCCAGAGCCGATATTTATAACGGTATTTTAAAGGTATTGCTGCTATTAAAAGCCCATTGCACCGAGCAACACTTAGAGCAAGTAAATCAATTAAGAGCCAAGTATTTAGCCCTTGCTGAAACAGAGCAAAGCGAACAATAACCCCGCAAAGCAGTTTATTTCCTAGACGCTATAATTTTTGTTATAATCGCGCGCCCTTGAGGTTGCTATACCTTAGGGCGTGTGAAATCCACAGTCTAAGAGTGAACTATGCTTAAATTTATCGTCAAATTACACCCTGAAATCGCGATCAAGAGTAAATCTGTTCGTAAGCGTTTTACCAAGTTATTAGAAAATAACATTAAGATCGTTTTGCGTCGTGTTGACGAAAAAGTGCAGGTAAGAAACAACTGGGACAATATCTCTGTTGTTAGCTTGCTAGAATCTGAGCAAGTTCGCTTAGATATTATCGATGGCTTAAAACGCATTCCAGGTATCGTACAGTTTATTGAAGTAACAGAAACAGACTTCGACTCAATTGACGATATTTACCAAAAAGCACTTGAACTAATCGGCCACACGATTGCGGGCAAAACCTTCTGTGTGCGTTGTAAACGTTCTGGTAAGCATGATTTCACATCGAGCGATGTAGAGCGCTACGTAGGTGGTGGTTTAAACCAGCATGTTGAAGGTGCGCGCGTTAAATTATCTCACCCTGAAGTGACTGTTCGCTTAGAAGTACGTGATGATAAAGCATACATTGTTACTCAAACTCACTTAGGTATGGCGGGCTTCCCGTTGCCAACACAAGAAGATGTATTATCGCTTATGTCGGGCGGTTTTGACTCTGGTGTTGCAAGCTACCAAATGATCCGTAAAGGTGCGCGTACTCACTTCTTGTTCTTTAACTTAGGTGGTGCTGCGCACGAAATCGGTGTTAAGCAGGCGAGTTATTATATCTGGAAACAGTTCAGCTCTACTCACAAAGTGAAGTTTGTTACTGTTGATTTTGAACCTGTTGTTGCTGAGATTTTAGAGAATGTTGAAAACAGCCAAATGGGTGTTGTGCTTAAGCGTATGATGATGCGTGCCGGTAGCCAAGTTGCAGAAAAACTAGGTGTACAAGCGCTAGTGACTGGCGAAAGTATTGGTCAGGTATCAAGCCAAACATTGGCTAATCTAAGTGTGATTGACCGTGTGACGGAAACTTTAATCATTCGCCCGTTAATCCAACACGACAAGCAAGATATTATCAATATTGCGCGTCAAATCGGCACAGCAGAGATGGCAGAAAGCATGCCTGAATACTGTGGCGTCATTTCTAAAAAGCCAACGGTTAAAGCTAAAATCAAAACTATTCTTGCCGAAGAAGCTAAGTTTGACTTCGACGTGCTAAATACAGTTGTTGAAAATGCACGTGTGATGGATATTCGCGATATCGACACCGAAGCAAAAGAAGAGGTGAAAGAAGCTGAGTCTGTATCTGATTTACCTGAAGGGGCGGTTGTTGTTGATATTCGCTCACCTGAAGAAGAAGACGCAAACCCACTAGAACTTGAAGGTATTGAAGTTGTACATTTACCTTTCTTCCGCTTAGCAACTAAATTTGGTGACTTACCAAAAGATAAAGAATATTACTTATATTGTGCTAAAGGTGTGATGAGTCAGCTACAAGCGCTGATCTTGCACGAAGAAGGCTTTAGCAACGTAAAAGTGTATCGTCCGTAAAAGATACTGATAAAAGCGCGACATGTTCGCGCTTTTTTAATGCCTGAAATCATTACGAGAACTTTCCCCTTTCTCCTTGTAGCTTAACTTTTTATTTTTATCATGCTGAGCATTGCTTGATTATAGGGGGTTTTTATTCCTAACTTAGCGCCTTGCTCGCACACATAACCACAAATTGCATCAATTTCAGATTCTCGATTATGGCTGATGTCTTGTTGCATAGAAGAAAAGTTTTCAGCGGTGGCTGTCATCACAGAGTAGGCTTGATCCAGCGCCTCGCTGAGTTTTACTTTAACCCCTTGTTTATTGGCAACCAAGCAGGCCTCATTGAGTAAATTAATAATGCGCGTGCTAAATTGTGGTGCGCGTAACTGGCCATTTTTTACGTTATGAATTGCTGTTAACGGGTTAATGGCAATATTCACTAACAGTTTTTGCCATCGCAATGAGTGAATATCATCGCTCACAGAAAAATGCGGCAAGTAACTAAACTGCTGCTCAAGCTCGTTGAGCCTTTCGCTTGCAGCTGCATTACATGCGCCTAGCACACTTTCACCATTACCTGTATGGTTTACGCTATAAGGCGTTGTTTTAAAACCAGCTAAACGCGTGGTTAAAAACGCTAATCCTTGCGTATTCAAAAGCTGGGCATTAAGTTCATCAACATTACCCATGCCATTATGAGAAATAACGATTTGGCATGTTCTACTGAGATAAGGTTTTATTTGCTTAAAGGCCGCTTGAACTTGAAATGCTTTTACTGTTATTAACACCAAATCAAAGGGCGCTGTATGACCAAGCTCTTTGTGATTAATGAGATGGGCTTTGATAGGGTGTGATTTGCCATTGCTTGCTTGATAAAAACGTGTGGTCAAGGTTGGTTTTCGGGTCAGTAATGTGATGTCATGTTGTGCAGATAAAAAATGGCTAAACAATAAGCCAATCGCACCATCGCCAACAATTAAAACATTAGCCATTACGTTGCTTTCTACCTAAATGAAAACCAAGTTTTATAGCAAAATAGCTGATGGCACCAATAAAGTCAGCGATAAAGTCACCAACCGAGGCTTGACGGTAAGGCAGCATATCTTGCATAAACTCAATGGCCGCACCATATCCGGCTAACAGTAAAATTTGCACCATAAGTGGTAATTTAAATGCTTTATCCATCACCAAAGCCAGTACAAAGAAAATACCAAAATGCGCCACTTTATCTACGTGTGGGAAGAGGTTACTCACCCCTTTAATTTCTTTGGCAAACAAAATCGTAAAGCCAATAATGCTGGCTAAAAAGATAACTTGGTAAACACGCCTTGTCACAATAAACCCTAAAAATGCCGAAATTGAATGGCCAGTATATCAAACAATTTTTGCATCGCACCTGAACAAGCCGGATAAAAATAGAAAGAATCGACAAATAAGCGTTATAATTGCCAACCATAAATGAATTTAAAAAAGACTATGTTAGGAGAACCCCATGCCTTCATTTGATATTGTTTCTGAAGTAGAAATGAACGAAGCGCAGAATGCAGTAGATAATGCAAAGCGTGAACTAGAGACACGCTTTGATTTTCGTGGTGTTGATGCATCAATCGAACTAAGTGATAAAGTAATCAAGTTAAAAGCAGAAGCACCGCAACAAGTAATGCAACTTTTTGACATTCTTGCTGCGAAAATTTCAAAGCGTGGCTTAGATGTATCTAGCCTTGAGCTTAAAGATGAATCGCGTAGCGGTAAATACGTAATGCGTGACGTTGCTCTTAAGCAAGGTATCGAAAAAGACGTAGCGAAGAAAATCGTTAAGTTAATCAAAGATTCAAAAATTAAAGTACAAGCTGCTATTCAAGGTGAAGAATTACGTGTAACTGGTAAAAAGCGTGATGATTTACAAGAAGCAATGCAAGTTGTTCGTACTGCTGATTTAGGTCAACCATTCCAGTTCAAAAACTTCCGCGATTAATACTCTATGTTTTTAGCTTTAAGCTGTAAGTTTTAAGCTATAAGCCTACAAGTTTTTGAACTTTACAAGGAGCGTATTTTGAGACAAATATTAGGTTACAGAGAAAAAGATATCTTCTAGCTATTTTCAGCTAGAGGATATTTATGTCAGTAAAAAACAAAGCAATAGATCGTAATAAACACGGTAAAATAAACAGAAAATACACAGGCCCACACAGTACTTATTTTTACCAACAAACACCAAGTTGGTGGGTGAAAATGACGATGACCAAGCCAAGAAGACGTTTAAATAAAGCTCTTTGTAAGCTTGTGCTTAATGGTGCTGACCCAGAAGGAATTGTTTTTCCGTTAGGAAACTCGAAACCCCATGAGTATTTCTGGTAATCATTGTTTTATAAAAGCCAATCAGCCATGCTGATTGGCTTTTTTACTTTAGGCTTACACCTTAGCACTTAACTTGCAGCTTGAAGCTTTAGACTTAAAACTTTGGTTTAGAAGTATAGCCGTCCATTGACTTTCCTCCCCAAAATCATCACAATAACGGCCTATTTTCGAGGTGCTTGCTGTATCTTCAGATACGTTTTATTTCAAAGGGTGAAATAGTCGCAAGATAATCGGGAAGTTGGTGCGTTTTCAGGGAGAAAACAATGCCAACACTGCCCCCGCAACGGTAATGTAGATGCCATGCATGTACAGAGTCCGGAGACCGGCCTTGAAGTAACTTACTATTCGCGTGTGCGGTGGGCACAGGCTAGGGGATATCATGCTAAATAAATCTGCGTTAGGCGTAGCGGTTGCTGCTGCGTTGTCTTTTTCTGTATCTGCTGACGAGCAATCAATCGAGCACATCACAGTTTCTGCCAATAAATTCGAACAATCAATTAATGATGTATTAGCCAGCGTTACTGTCATTGACCGCGCTGATATTGAAGCAAGCTATGTGCGTGACTTACCAAGCTTACTAGCCACTCAAGCAGGCTTTCAAATTAATGCCAATGGTGGTTTTGGGCAAAGCTCTGGTGTGTCATTACGTGGTGCAAGTTCTCGTCATACACTTATTTTAATTGATGGTGTACGCACAGGCTCTGCAACACTTGGCTATAAAAGTATTAGCAATATTCCTTTAAACAGTATTGAGCGTGTTGAAGTAATTAAAGGCTCACGTGCAGCTGTATATGGTTCTGATGCGCTAGCTGGTGTAATTAATATCATTACCCGTAAAGCACAAAACACGACCTTAGATGTTACTTTTGGCTCAGACTCTTACCAAGAGTACCAAGTAGCGACAGGTGGTCAGTTTGCAGGTGTTGATGTTGCCGTTAATGCCGGTTATGAAAAAACAGATGGTTTTGATGTTCTGCAAGGCTTAGCGCCAGATGAAGACGGCTACGAGAACAAAAACCTTGGCTTTAATCTTGGTTATCAAAATGAGCAGTTAGGTGAGTTTTTAGCGCAAGCACAATACTCAGAAGGCGAAGCAAAATACGATAGTGCTTATAGCCCTGCAGACAGCACCGTAGAAAAAGGCGAGTTCGAAAATTACCAAGCTTCACTAGGTTGGAAAAAGGCTTTCGAAAAACACAGTCATGCCATTGATATTGCCATATCAAGTGATAGCTCAGATGACTCACGCATTGATTACACGGGTGCAACGGTGGTTGATAAGTTTGAAACTGAGCGTGAGCAAATTGATTACAATGGCCAATACTTTTTCAATCAAGCACTGACTCTTAGTGGCGGTCTGAATTGGTATAAAGATGAAGTGAACACTAACTCAGGTACTTATTTAAAAGACAGCCGTGAAGTATTCGCTGCGTTTGTTGGCGCTTATTATGACGACGAACACGTGCTGGCAAACCTAACCGTTCGCCAAGATGATGATCAGCAGTTTGGTGATGAAACAACTTACACTGCAGCTGTTGGCTATCACTTAAATGACATCGCTACATTCCGCGTAAGTCAAAGCACAGGTTTTAAATCTCCAACATTTAATGACCTATATTACCCGGGCTCAGGTAACCCAGAGTTAAACCCTGAAACATCAGATAACCAAGAGCTTGGCTTATCACTCAATGTGAATGATATCAGCCTTGATATTGCGATTTTCCGCAGCGAAATCGACAACAAAATCGCTTGGGCACCAAATGCATCAGGGCAGTGGATCCCAACTAATATAAACGAAGCTCGCCACGAAGGTGTTGAGTTTAGCTTTAAAAACCAAGTGTTTGGCTTTGATCACAGCTTTAACTTTACCTACCTTTCAGCGGAAGATACTGAGACAGGTCAGTCACTAACCTATGTGTCAAATCACAGTGTGAATTGGTCATTAAACAAAGCATGGGGTGATTTTGATGCTGGTATCGATATGCAATACCGTGGTGATCGTGACGGCAAGTTAACGCACTTACCATCGTATACGTTATGGAATTTAGTTGGTCACTACCAAGCGACTGACAACTTAACAGTGTCACTTCGTGTAGAAAACCTATTCGATAAAGAGTACAACGCCGTTGATGCCTATGGTACAGACCTAGATGGTGATTACATCAACGACGAATTTTATTATTACAACACGGCCGAGCGTCGCTTGTTTGTAGGTGCCCGTTATCAGTTCTAATAATAAGGAAAATTATTAGTTCTGCGTTTAAAAGCTCGCTACCTACTTAGCGGGCTTTTTTCATTTAAGTTTAGCTGCGTAATACTGTTCGAACTTTGCAAGCTTTGGGGCAATAAGAATACTGCAATAACCTTGATTTGGGTTTTCATTGTAATAGTCTTGATGGTACTGCTCTGCAGGGTAAAAGTTTGTAAGCGGACTCAGCTCGGTGACAATCGGCTCACGAATTTGCTTTTGTAAAGCATCAATCATGGCTTGAGATTCTGCTTTTTGCTGTTCATTATGATAGTAAATAACACTGCGATACTGAGTGCCGACATCATTACCTTGGCGGTTTAATTGTGTGGCATCGTGTAAAGTGAAGAACATTTCAAGCAGGGTGTTATAGCTCACGATACTACAGTCAAAATCGAGCTGAACCACCTCAGCGTGACCCGTTAAGCCAGTACAAATTTGCTGATAACTAGGGTTTTCAATCTCACCGCCTGCATAGCCAGAGCTGACATTAAGCACGCCTTTCACACGTCTAAATGCGGCATCAATACACCAAAAGCAGCCGCCGCCAAAAGTGGCAATTTGTATGTTGTTATCCATATTAAACTCCCTTATCGTTTTGCTGACTATAGCCGAAAAAACAAAACGCCGTAAAGACGGCGTTTTGTATCAATAAAGTGCGTTTTAAATTTCTTCTAACGGCTTGTCTTTTGCTTGTTGTTCTAACTTGCTTTGTAAGTACTCAGGCGACTGAGTATTTCGAGCAAGTGCACTGTATGCTGCAGGTACCACGAATAAGGTAAGTAAGGTTGCAACAATAACACCAGTAAACACCACCACACCAATTACCATGCGGCTTTCTGCACCTGGGCCACTTGCAAGAACTAGCGGTACCGAGCTCATTACTGTGGTCAATGAGGTCATAATAATTGGGCGTAAACGCTGCGTAGCAGCTTGGCTAATCGCTTCGTTAAACTCAACGCCTTTATCGCGCAGTTGGTTGGCGAACTCAACAATCAAGATACCGTTTTTCGCACTTAAACCTATCAGCATTACAATACCAATTTGGCTGTAAATATTAAGAGTAAGTCCGGTGTACCACAAACCAAATAATGCTCCCACTAAACCAAGTGGCACAGTAAGCATGATCACAAATGGGTGAATAAAGCTTTCAAACTGGGCAGCAAGTACCAAAAAGGTGACTGTCAATGCCAGTATGAATACATAGGTCATTGCCGATGCGCCTTCATAGAACAGCTGCGATTCACCCTTGTAGTCGATTGCACCGTCGATGTCGTTTTCTTCTGCTGCAACTTGATTTAAGAAGTTAAGCGCTTCTTCTAGGGTATAACCATCTGCTAAGTTCGCACTTAACGTAATTGCGCGCATACGGTTATAACGGTTTAAACGCGATGCAGTGGCTTCTTCTTTTAAGCTAATTAAGCTATCAAGCGGTACTAATTCGCCACTGCGTGATTTTAAATAGATATTTGAGATATCAGTCGGATTAGCAAAGTCTTCTTTGGTGCCTTTTAAAATCACATCGTATTCTTCACCGCGGTCGATAAAGGTCGTTACGCGGCGTTGGCCTAACATGGTTTCGAGTGTGCGGCCCACATCCGATACAGAAACCCCTAAATCAGCGGCTTTGTTTTTATCAATGTTGATTAAAAACTGCGGGAACGTTTCTTTGTAATCATGATCGATTCTTACCATGCCTGGGTTTTTCTCAGCGCGCTTAATAATACGGTCTCGCCAATCGGCTAGTTGGTCGTAATCGTTACCTTGCAGTACAAATTCAATCGGGCGAGATGAACCACCGCCACCAATACCACGGCGCATAATTGCAAATGCACGCACATCGGTCACTTCAGTCATTTTGCCGCTGATTTCGTCCATTACTTCCCATGTTGAGCGCTTACGCTTATCCCAGTCGGCCATACCAATGATAGCAACACCACCTTGGCCGCCCCAGCCAGGTACACGAACAAGCACTCGGCTTAATTCACCAGATTCAGAGTAAGGCATTAAACGTTCTTCAATTTTTGCCATGTTTGCAGCGTTATTTTCATAACTTGCGCCCTCAGGACCACTCATCATGATAAAGAAAGTACCGCGGTCTTCTTTTGGCGTAAGCTCTGAAGGCACTTTTTGAAACAGCATAAAGCTGGCAACACCAGCCAAAATCATAGTCAGTAGCAAGCTCCATTTACGGCTCATATTTGAAGCCAGCGAGTTACGATAGGCGTTTTCGATTTTGTTAAAGGTTCTATCCATCCACTGGCTAAACTTGCTTTCTTTTTCTGAAGCTTTCAATACTTTAGAGCAAAGCGCTGGAGAAAGTGTTAATGCCGTAATACTAGAGAAGAACACTGCGGCGCTTACTGCCATCGCAAATTCTGTGAATAGGGCACCAATACGGCCATCCATAAACACTAGTGGCACGAACACCGCAATCAGTACGAGGGTGGTGGCAATAATCGCAAAGCCAACTTCACGGGCACCACGAAATGCAGCAAGCAGTGGTGGTTCACCCAGCTCTATACGGCGGTGAATATTCTCAAGCATTACAATCGCATCATCCACTACCAAACCGATAGCAAGCACGAGTGCCAGAAGAGTTAACAAGTTGATTGAGTAACCCATAGCGAGCAAGAACATAAAGCTACCCACTAACGCCACTGGTACGGTTACAGCAGGCACTAGGGTTGCGCGAATATTGCCTAAGAATAGGTAAATAACCAATACAACCAGCGCCATTGAAATCCCAAGGGTTCTATATACTTCATCAATAGACTCTTTGATGAAAATAGATGAGTCATAGCTGTCTTGAATGGTGGTACCTTCTGGCAGGTTACGCTTAATTTTTTCAAGCTCTGCGCGGGCATTATCAACCACTGTTAGGGTATTGGCTTTGGCTTGCTTGACGATACCCAAACCAATCATATTACGGCCATTACCACGGAATAAGCTTTCGTCGTCAGCAGCTTCTAGGTGAACATCAGCCACTTCACCTAAACGTACTAAATAGCCATCATCACCACGTTTGATCACTAAGTTTCTAAAATCTCGCTGATCTTTATAACTACGCGCGGTACGTACTGTAAAATCACGGTCGATAGATTCGATTTCACCGGCGGGTAATTCAACGTTTTCAGTGCGTAAGGTGTTTTCAATATCGCTACTGGTAATACCGCGTGCTGCCATCGCTTTACGGTTTAACCAGATTTTCATGGCGTATTTACGCTCGCCACCCACGCGTACGTTAGAAACACCATCAACAACGGCTAATCGGTCAACAATAAAGCGCTGTGCGTAATCAGATAACTGTAATGAATCCATGGTAGTACTGTTTAGTACGAACCAGGCAATTGGGCTTTCATCACTGTTTGATTTAGAGACCTCTGGTGGGCGAACTTGCTCAGGTAAGCTATCAAGGGCTCGGGCTACACGTTCGCGTACATCGTTTGATGCGGCATCGATATCGCGGCTGATATTAAACTCAATGGTGATGTTTGAGCGGCCATTTCGGCTCGACGAGTTAATACTTTTAATGCCTTCGATACCCGAAATGCGGTTTTCGAGTACTTGGGTGATTTTAGTTTCAATGATCTCTGCGCTGGCGCCGGTGTAATCAGTGCTCACACTAACAATCGGTGTTTCAATATCTGGGTATTCGCGCAGTGGTAGCATAGAAAATGCCACCAAACCAAAGGTAAGTAACAACAGGTTTATTACGATCGCAAAGACCGGGCGTTTAACGCTAGTATCAGTAATTTTCATGGTTTAGCCCTTGATACTTACTTTGCTGCCAGTACGGATCTTAATGATGCCTTCAGTCACGACTTGCTGACCATTTTCAAGGCCTTTATCAATAGCTACCCAGCCATTGTGACGACCCGCTACATGTACTTCGACTTTGTTAGCAACGCCATCTTCAATTTGGAACACGTAGTGTTTGTCTTGCTGAGGAATGACGGCTTTCTCTGGTACCATTAGCGCTTGGTTTGAGCTTAACTCTAATGCTGTATTTAACAGCATGCCTGGGCGTAATAGGCCTTTTTCATTGATAAAGCTTGCTGTCACTTCAACGCTACGAGTGACTGAATCGATACGCGAGCTAATGTGGGTCACTTTACCGTTGAAGGTTTTTTCTGGGTAAGCATCATTTTGCGTCATCACTTTCATACCCAGTTGTAACTGCGCTAGGTATTTTTCTGGCACTTTAAAGTCGACTTTAATGATACTGATATCATCAAGGGTGGTGATGTTTGTAGTATTGCTAACATAAGTACCAATTGAAATCTCGCGCTTGCCAAGTAAGCCAGAAAACGGTGCTTTAATTGTCATTTCTGCCAGCTTGGTTTTGGCGCTCTCAAGCTGCGCCTCGGTTGCATCAACACGTGAAAGCTGCTCTTCTAGTAAAGATTTAGCCGTTGATTGTGAGCGTGATAGCTCAGTGAGACGATCAAGTTGACGGCGCTCTTCGCGTAAATTAATGCTTAGCTCTTTAACTGCTAATTCTTCTTCTTGAGACTGTAACTGAACCAGTTTTTGACCTTTACTGACTAAGTCGCCATCATTGAAAAATATATCTGTAACATAATCGTTTTGCGCACTGCGAATATAGATCGCTTGGTTAGCACGAGCGCTACCTATTGCTTCTATGAGCACAGCATTTTCTTCAGATGTGACAGTGTGAGCTGTTACTTGAGTTGCAGCGCCTGAGAAGTTGCTCTGCTCACCTTGGCTCGAAGGAAGGTATAAGTAAATGCATAACCCTAGAAAAAGGGTAATAATAAAAGGGAATAGTGCCTTACCAGATTGTGTAGAGTACATCGTCGTGTTACCAGAAATTTAGTTGAGTGTAGTGTACAAAATTAGTACGTGCCACGTATGTCAGGTATCTCATAAATTTGTGCATTTAGCGTAAAAGTGAAAAGTTATGCTAATTTGTTCCTTTATTGTGACAAATTAAGAAAGGTTTAGAATGAGTAAAGCACCAAAGTGTAATTATTGTTTAACGCTCAGAAAAATAATATTGGTCACAATTGTGATGTTTATTTTTTACTTCTCTGTTTATGGATAAAAATCTTCCTGCACTAAAAGTGCGTGCTCAATCATATCGCCATGGCAGTGAGTTTTTAATTGTTGGCGGAATTGGGTTAATCATTATTATGCTGGTTAACTTATTGAGACCCGGTGAAATTAGCATTGTTGAGATTTTTTTAGCCACAACCTGCATAGCGGCAATTTTTATTGGCTTTTTAAAAACTCAAGAACCATACTTTAGCTTAACTTTTACTCAGAATTTGCTTATTTATCATCATAAGATTGGGAATTGGCAGTTAAATCGTGCTAATTTTCATCATAGTGGTATACCAAAAGTGGAACAGGGCTTAGAATACCTTGAGTTAAATGCAGTTGGTATTAAACTCAATAACATAGATGAATTTTTAACACAGATTCACCCAAGAATTGCCGGACGATTACTTATAGAGCAACGTCATTTATTTATGCAAGTCATTCAAAAGTATTGCAAAAATGGTGATTGCCCATCAGAATGGTTAATAGAAGAGACGGACTACACGGCCCCTAGTGGTCAGATTTATAAAGGATTGATTGCCATGTTTGCCAATCGTACGCAACATTTAAGGCAGTTGACAGGATACGATTTACTATTACCTGCCAATGTTCTTGATGTTGATATTTGGCAATTCAGTGCTGATTTGAATCGTTGGAAACTGAACCCTAAAGAGTTTTTAGAGACTCGCTTACAGAAAAGTAAGCTATAGGCGGCAGTTATGTAGTAGGAAAAGACTATGAGTCAAGAACGTTCTTTTATTAAAAGCGGTCGAAACACAATTATACATAAAGATAAGAAACTCGATTTAGTGGTTGTGAATGGTGAGAACCATCCGCGCATTAAAGTTACTCAAAATGGTTTAGAGCCGTTTAAAGAAGACCTGCCAAAAAATCGTCGCGAGGCTAAAGAGCGTTATTTAGAAATGGTGTATGTATCAAGCCCAGATGTATTTGCAGAAGAAAAACGTTTGTTGTTTATCCAAGCCCTAGATGGCAGAGAATACAAAGTTGATTACAGTAAAATAGGCACCAAGCTCTTCGTACGTATCCACCAAGAAAGTTATTTATAACCCCAAGTTTGGCATTTTAATTGCTAGTTGTTAGTTTATTTGGCAGCCGGTTATTGCCGGCTTTGTATTTTAAGGTGGTATTCATGAGATTAGTGCCTCTTAGCCTAATAGCATTAACAACATTAACAGCTTGTGGTGGTGGCGGTTCGAGTGATTCGAATACAATCGCAGCGACAGTTAATGCTGGTTCAGATCAACAAATTATTGAAAAAAGTGAATTTACTGTCTCAGCTAAAGGCTCTCCTGCAGATGGTACCTTTACCTGGGAGCGTGTCAGTGGCCCCGCAGTAGAAGGTTTTCCTGCCGAAGGTGCTGAACAAACCATTACAGCTCCTGATATTAAACTTAACTCAGAACTTGTTTTAAAAGTAAATTACCAAACCGACGATGGGCAACTTGTTTCCGATCAGGTCAGTATTTTTATTACCTCGAATAATCAACTGCCAGTTGCAGTGATCACCCAAACTGCGCCAGAAGAGTTACCGTCAAAATATAATGATGTGATCACATTAAGTGGCGAAGAATCTGCTGATATAGATGAAAACGGTACAGTTGACAGTTATTTATGGACTCAACTTGATGGCCCTGATTTAACGGCTGACAACTACAACAACCAAACCATTAGCTTTACTCACCCACTACTTGAATCAAATACAGCGATGACATGGCGTTTAACTGTAACGGATGATGAAGGTGGCTCAGCAAGTACAGAGGCGTCGTTCACCTTAAACAAAACGGTTGAGGTAATTATTGCTGATGCAGGTGTTGATCAGCAGGTTATCGAGTTTGATACCGTAACCCTTGATGCCAGCAATAGTGAAATTGTGACGGCAACAAAATCATGTTTTTGGCAGCAATTAACAGGCGAAACCGTGACCTTGGCAAACCAGAACCAATGTATCACGACGTTTGTAGCCCCTGATGTTGATACCGATTCAGAGCTTAGTTTTGAAGTTACCGTGACAGACAGTAAATCGCGTAGCGACACAGATACAGTGATTATTGATATTAGCCCAAAACCACTGGGGTTAATTAACGATACCGGGATGAGTGATTGCTACAACAATTCGCAAAAAATTAACTGTGACAGCGAAGACTTCCCAAGCCAAGACGCAGATATAGGTCGTGACAGCGTCGCAAATCAGCTCGATAAAGTCGGCCTAGGTGATTTGGCATTTGATTTTACTAAGATGAATGAGTTTGCTGACGAACTTCCAGATGATGCGACTAGCTTTAGTTGCGTACGCGATAATGTAACTGGGCTTATTTGGGAAGTAAAAGAAGCAAGTTCAACATTGCCACCGGCAACCTCCGAGCGTGCAGCATCAAATCATTATACTTGGTATTTAAATGGTTCAAGCGGTGTGCAAACGGGTAGTATACAAGGGGCTGCGGGCTCTACCTGTCCAAGCACCAGTGACTGTGGCCTACAAACTTACATTAATGATGTGAACAGCAGCGACTTTTGCGGTGGTACAAACTGGCGTGTGCCAACTTACACGGAATTATTAGGGTTATTAGATTATGCCAAGCAAGGTGAGTCTACGTTACTTAACAGTGACTTCTTCCCAAATCAACCAAGTGATACTCAGTTAAGCACTGGTAGCAGTTCATTTATGCCTTATTGGACTTCGCAAACCGCGGCAGACGGTACAAGTTTATCGCAAGCTTATATTATCGATATGAGTAGTGCTAATGATTTAGCCTATCCGAAAAGTAACACCGCCTTTGTGCGCTTAGTTAGAACGCCAGGAGAGTAATATGCGAAAGTTACCATTAATTACAGCACTTACAGTTATTGCTCTTCAATCGGGTTATGCCGCTGCGCAAGTATGTTATAGCGCTGTCAATGAAACGACTCCTGATAGCCGCTTTGTTATTAACGAAGATGGCACAGTGAGCGACAGCGAAACAGGTCTAATGTGGCAACGTTGTACGTTTGGTCAAAGCTACAACGCTGAAACGGATACGTGTGAAGGTAATAGTCAGCAGCTTACTTGGGGCGAAGCTTTACGCGGGGCTGAAAATGCAACCTTTGCTGATTACAGCGATTGGCATGTGCCAAATGTTAAAGAGTTAGCCAGTATTTTAGAGCATAGTTGTGTGCAGCCTAGCATTAACGAAAACGCATTTTTATCGACTAAGCTGCAAAACTACTGGAGTAGCACTTCAGGGATCAGTCGCACTGATCTAGCTTGGGTGTATCAATTTGATAAAGGCATCAACAGTCTTCACGCAAAAACGTCCGATGTTTATTTGCGTTTAGTGCGCTACGAAAAGTAACCTTTAATAATCTTTAACCGCGCTTGCTCAAGCGCGGTTTTTATTTCTGCGCCTTTAATACCTTGCGCAATAAACTGTTGCGGGTTAACAGCTCGTGCTTGGGTGGCTGCGTTTTTGAGAGAGTCATAACAAACTACAGGCTGTTGGTGACTAACTTCTAATGTTTTGAGTACTTGCTCAAAACGTTCAGGGCGACGCCATAAATCAAGTTGATTAAAGCAAGCAAAAACGGTCTCGCTAGTCGGCTTTTCTGCACTTAAACTTGTTTGATGAGTTTGGCTAAACAGCGCTAAATCGCGCACTTCATTAGGTAAGCGTATGTTGCTAGCTATCGCTTTTATCTCATTGCTTGAAAGCGCTAAGGTAACTTGGCTGAATAATAACGCAGTGTCACTAATTTGTTGTTCATTCGCATAGGCAAAGCGAGCTTGTAAGGTACGGTAAAGCTCATCACACCATTTACTTTCAAGCTCAGGGCTAATTACATACAGACCATGGATGCTGGCAAGTACATTCAGAAACTCGCTAAATGCGCCATCACTGAGGGATTTTTCGCATTCTAACCAAACGCGTTCAGCAGTTAGCGTGTTCAGTTCACCGGCTTTAACCATCTCGGTCAATAGTGACTGGGTTTCTGGCGCAATAGTAAAACCTAGGTAATGATAACGAGCAGCAAAGCGGGCTACTCGCAATATGCGTAGAGGGTCTTCACTAAAGGCATCTGAGACATGGCGTAAGACACGATTTTCAAGATCCTGCTGGCCAGAGAATGGGTCAACTAAGCTGCCATCTTGGGCTTGTGCTATGGCGTTTACGGTGAGATCTCGACGAACTAAGTCTTGCTCTAATGTGACATCCGGCGCGAAATCACAAATGAAGCCAGTGTAACCTTGACCTTGTTTTCGCTCGGTGCGCGCCAGCGCATATTCTTCTTTACTTTGTGGGTGTAAAAATACCGGAAAATCTTTACCAACTTGTTGATAACCTTGGCTGATCAGTTGTTCTGGCGTGGCACCAACTACCACATAGTCGCGTTCTTTAACGTCACGACCAAGTAGGGCGTCTCTGACTGCGCCACCGACTAAATAAACCTGCATAAAACACCTATAATTTTACCTTTTCGCTATTTTACGTTATTTAACCAATAAAATGTAAACAAGGTTTTAAGTAGCGATGTTTTTTGCCATTATAGACCGTGATTTTAAACGCAAGGAATAACACGGTGTATTTAAGCTATTTTGGCTTGTCAGAAAAACCCTTTTCGATTGCCCCAAATCCTGAGTATTTATTTCTTAGTGAGCGCCACAAAGAGGCATTAGCGCACCTTACCTATGGATTAGGTGAAGCGGGAGGCTTCGTATTATTAACAGGCGAAGTGGGTACAGGTAAAACAACACTAACAAGAAGCCTGCAAGAGCAGTTACCTGAAAACACGCAAGTGGCACAAATTCATAACCCAGCTTTGTCACAGCTTGAGCTGCTTGCCAGTATTTGTGACGAATTAAAGATTGAGTATGACAGCGCGAATGCGACTCTGAAGACACTTACTGATGTGATTAAAAAGCACCTTGAGGTAAATAATCAAGCGGGCGGTCATACCATTTTAATTATTGATGAAGCTCAATTACTCGCTCCTGATGTGCTAGAGCAATTGCGCCTGTTAACCAATATCGAAACAGATCATAAAAAGCTACTGCAAATTGTGTTAGTAGGGCAACCTGAACTGCAAGAGTTATTAAAACGCACTGAATTAAGGCAGCTTGCCCAGCGCATTACGGCTCGTTATCACTTATTGCCACTTACTGAAGGGCAGGTGTTTGCCTATGTTAAGCATCGTTTATTTAAAGCGGGGACAGAGCAAGCCTTGTTCTCAGGGGATGCGTTAAAAGCGATTTATCAGGTTACTCAAGGGGTGCCGAGATTAATCAATTTGTTGTGTGAGCGGTGCCTCGTTGGTGCATTTTCACAGCAAAAGCTAAGTATCGACAGTGAGCTTGTAATGCTCTCTGCTGCTGAGGCTCTTCCTCCAACCAGTACCCCTGTTGCAACAGTAACAAATAAAGAGCCGAGTTATGTTTGGCTTTACCCAGTTTCATTTTTAGCCGTATTAGGAATGGGTATTGGTTTATCCTACCTAATATAACGAGTGTTCATTTATGTCCTTATTATTAGATGCAATTAAACAGTCTGATCAGCATGCACAAACTGCTGTAGATCATGACCAAGCCGCTCTTGCGCTCAAACAACAGCAAGAATTAACGCGCTATCGCCGTTTGGCCTTTTCATTTGGCCTATTACTGGCGGCGATATTAACCCTTATGGCAGGTTTTTCGATTGGTAAATGGTTACAGCAAACTAAAGTTGCTGAGCAGCCAAAGGTTGTTAATAACAGTAATGAAGCCGCAGAAAGCGTTGCGACTGAAGTTGAGGCAAACCCTGAAACACAACAACCAACGATGCAACAGCAAGTAGCACAAAGCCAAACCCCGCAAGTGACCAATAACTCAGGGCAATCAGCTGCCATGCCACAAGTGCAAGTGCAACAATCTGTACCGCAACAAATGATGCAGCAGACTCCGGTGCAAGGTCAGCAATATCAGTGGGTGCAAGTACCTGTCAATTCAGCCCCTGTGTATGCTAATCAAGGTTATCAAGTTCAGCCTCAGTACCAGCAGCAAGCAATGTATCAAAATCAGCCAGTGTATCAATCACAGCCACAGTTTTCGCAGCCAATGCAGCAAATCAATCCGCAGCAAATGAGCAGTAATGGCATTGATTTAAGTAAATATAAGGTGCTAGGCAAGCCGCTTGATGGTCAGCCAAGTCAACCGGCTTCTCAACCATCAACAAATGATGAATTAAGAGATGTGCCAGATACATTGAAAGATGCCTTTGCTAAAGCAGTTGAAGATGTTGATAACAAACATAGTGTTGATATTACCCGTAGCACTAAAAACACGTCTTATGCAGAGCCTATTGAGCTTTTGCCAGATGCATTACAAAGCCTTATTCCTACCATAAAATATCAAGCTCACATTTATGCTTCAGAAACATCGAAGCGCTGGATTAAGTTAAATGGTCGTGAGTTATATGAAGGCGATAACATCGGCGTGTTATCAGTAATTGAAATTACCCCAGAGCAGAGCTTATTAAGTTACGATGGCTATGAGTTTACCTTAAAAGCATTACAAGACTGGCCTGAATAGCCAGTCCTGAGCTTAAGGGATTAAGGTAAAATTGAGTTCTTAAAAAAGCGGATCAGGTCGATGTTGAACTCAGTCGGCCTGACGGCGGCTTCTAAACTGTCGTGACAGCGACTATTTGCTAAGTTTATATCCTGTATTTCGGTATAGCGTGCATGTTTAGCGTTATAGAACACTTTAACTTGAGGTTTTAAAGGGCTAGTAGGGTTACTGTGAGTGACCACACCTAATTTTTGGCTTTCAAGTTTCACTAAGGTGCCGACTGGGTGAACACCGATGCACTGAATAAACTTAGTGACTAGGTCTCCGTCAAAGCTATCGGGGCAGCCATCTTTGAGTATCTTAAATGCCTTAATTGGCTCCATACCAGCTTTATAGACCCGCTCTGCGGTTAATGCATCATAAACATCAACAATCGAAGCCATACGTACGTACAAGCTAATCTCTTCAGCACTTTTACCAAATGGGTAGCCACTGCCGTCTAAGCGTTCGTGATGGAAGCCTGCTATATCAACAGCAATTCCGCTCAAGCCTGCTTGTTCTAAAATTTCTTTACTAAAACGAGCATGGTCTTGAATAGTTTGGTATTCGGCATCGGTTAATTTGCCGGGTTTATTGAGTATTTCATCGGGAATATTTATTTTTCCAATATCGTGCAGTAAAGCACCGGTCGCAAGCTCCTCAATAATGGTTTTTTCGATACCTAAGTGTTTAGCAAAGATACTAATTAAAATCGAAACATTGATTGAATGTTCAAGTAGATAAGTATCTTTGTCACGCATACGGGTGATACAAGCAAGCGCATCTTGGTTACGAAAAACCGAGTCAATAAATCCAGTCGCGAGCTCTTGAAAAGGGGCAATATCAATTTTGTTGCCATTACGAATATCGTCAAAGGCTTTACTTTGTAATGATCTTGCTTCGTTATATAAGTTATTGGCTTTAGTCATTTCTGCCGACACACTGTGAGTGGTGTGCCAAGGATCGAAAGCGGCAGCGTCTCCTACTGGTTGCGGATTGTGTTGCTGCTCAACCACTTTATTGTCACTGTCTAAGGTCAGTGTTTTGTCTGGATCGATCGCAATTTCTAATATGCCAGCTTTGATCAGCTTGTCTATACTTCCCTGTGTTTTAACCCAACCTTGGTTTTTAATACGGATCTTGCCTGTTTGTTTTGTCACGCTCTGTACAAACATGCCCGGCTTAAGTTGATTGATAGGAAGTGTTTTCAAGACCTTTACTTCTAAACGACTACAATAATATAAAATTAGCAGAAAGTTCGTGCATCAGTAAATAATAATAGTAAAAAGGAGGGGTTTTTATGGCTGTAAACAAAAAGCCCTCGACTAGCGAGGGCTTTCTCATTTAGTTATTGCAATACAACTTACTCGTCGTCTTCAACCAAGGTCATTAGTGATGTGTTACCACCTGATGCGGTTGTATCAACGCTGATTGTTTTCTCAGTCAGTAAGCGCTTGATTAGCGTATCGTAGTACTCAGAGCTGATCACTGGCAGGATTGCACCTTTACGTTGTGCTAGCTGCTGGCTAAAGTAGCCTAAACGTGATGAACGAGCTGCAACAACCGCACCTGCAAGGTGAGGGTGCGCTAAGATAGCTTGTAACTGATTAGGTTTAGCAACTTGGAATACGCCTTCAGCGATACCTGTAGAGATAAACTTGTCTCTGAATGCAACCGCTTCGTCAAAGAATAACTCAGAAGCAACCGTGATTACCGTGTTACCTGCAGCAAGTGCTGTGATAATCGAAATTGCCCAGAAGTTAAATGACGTACTCTTATCTGCATAACAAACCACACAACCACGAGGCTCTAAGTGAAGTGTGTTTGACTCACCCGTTGGCCCAGGCAACACAGTGTGCTTACGCATGTGTTTTTCAAGACGGTTAAGTTGCGCACGAGCATCAGCTAGCGTTAATGCTAAGTCATCGGCAAGCTCGTCAATAATTTCTACAGTCGCTACTTTTGCAAGTAATTGACGTACAGCAGAAACTCGGTCGTTTAGTGGTGTCGCACGCCAGATCTTCTCATCGCGTAATGAGTTATCCATTAGCTTAGCAACTTGCTCAGCTGCACCTGAATAGTGGTGAGTATCTAACTCATCAGGTGTTAGGTTTGTCATTTGTACGTTATCTGGTGATGCTTTTTCTTTCACAAGGCGTTGTAGGTAGTTAGGGCCGCCCGCTTTAGGGCCAGTACCAGATAAACCACGGCCACCGAAAGGTTGTACGCCAACAATCGCACCGATCATATTACGGTTGATGTAAACGTTACCTGCACGTGACATTTTCGCTAGGTATTCACAGCGCTCTTCGATACGTGAATGCACACCCATCGTTAAGCCAAAGCCCGTGCCATTGATTTGGTCAATCACGTTATCAAGCTCTGTGCCTTTAAAGCGGATGATATGTACACAAGGACCAAATACTTCGCGCTTAAGTACAGATAAATCTTTGATTTCGTATAAACGAGGCGCAAAGAAGTAAGCACCATTTTCACTGTTATCAGGAATAGCACACTCATAGTGAAGTGTTGCATTACCTTTTAAGTATTCAACGTGGTCACTTAAGTTTTTAAGTGCTTTTTCGTCGATAACCGGGCCGATATCAGTTGAAAGTAATGAAGGATCGCCAACGTGAAGTTCTTTTAAAGCGCCTTTGATCATCTCAATGATGCCATCGGCAACGTCTTCTTGTAAGAATAATACACGTAGTGCAGAACAGCGTTGACCAGCACTTTGGAAACCTGAACTGATCACATCATCAACAACTTGCTCTGGTAGAGCAGTTGAATCAACGATCATACAGTTTTGACCACCCGTTTCAGCAATAAGCGGTACTTGAATATCATTACGCGCAGCCAATGTTTGCGAAATAACAGTACCGGTTTCTGTAGAACCTGTGAACATAACAGCTTGAATACGCTCATCAGGAACGATGGTTTTACCTACTTCGCTACCACGAGCAATAACAGGTTGTACAACGTGCTCAGGTAAACCAACAGATAGCATAAGTTCAATGGTACGAAGTGCAATTAAGCTTGTTTGCTCAGCAGGTTTAGCAATAACTGTGTTACCTGTCACGATTGCCGCAGCAACTTGACCTAGGAAGATTGCAAGTGGGAAGTTCCATGGGCTGATACATAAGATCACACCACGTGCTTCAAAACGCTCATCTTCAGAAAGTTCTTCAGCGCGTGCAGCGTAGTAGCGGCAGAAATCCACTGCTTCACGAACTTCATCGATACCATCTTGAGTTACTTTACCTGCTTCTTTGATACATAGTGCCACTAACTCATCGTGGTGACGCTCTAAGATATCAGCAACGCGGCGTAATAGGTTTGCGCGCTCTTTTACTGGCGTTTGTGACCATGACTCAAATGCTTTTTCTGCATTTTCTAAAAGTGCAGTCATTTCGTCTGAAGATTGTAGCTTCACATGACCAATGATTTCTTTGTGATTCGCAGGGTTCTTCACCGGAAGAGAGCCTTCTGGCACATCGCTTAATTCAATGCGGTGCTCAGCAAACCAGGTATCAAGGTTTTCTTTAAATGGTGTGATTACATTGATATCAGTTAAGTCCATGCCTTTTGAATTAGCACGTTCTTCACCGTATAAATCAATTGGCATCTTAATTTGCGTGTTGTACTTGTTACGTAAACCTTGCAGTGTTTCTACAGGGTCAGGTAACAGTGATTCAACAGGCTTAGTGGTATCAACAATCGCATTTACGAATGATGAGTTTGCACCGTTTTCTAATAAGCGACGTACTAAGTAGGCAAGTAAGTCTTCATGTTGACCTACAGGCGCGTAAACACGACATTGAATTTTTTCTTGGCTTACGATTTGGTCGAATAACGACTCACCCATACCGTGTAGGCGTTGGAATTCAAAACCTTCGTTATCACCTTTTGCAACTTCTAAGATTGTTGCTGCAGTGTAAGCGTTGTGTGTAGCAAATTGCGGGTACAATACATCACGTGCTTCAAGTAGTTTGATAGCACAGGCTTTGTAAGAAACGTCTGTGGTCGCTTTACGCGTGAATACAGGGTAGTGATCTAAACCATCTTGTTGAGTGGTTTTGATTTCTGTATCCCAGTATGCGCCTTTTACAAGACGAACCATTAGTTTACGACCAACGCGACGAGCTAGCTCTGCAACCCATTCAACCACAAAAATAGCGCGTTTTTGGTATGCTTGAACTGCTAAACCAAAGCCGTTCCAGTTACCTAAATCGTCATCACTGAATACTGCTTCAATAACATCTAAAGAGATATCTAAGCGGTCAGCTTCTTCAGCATCAACAGTAAAGCCGATATCGTAGCTTTTCGCTGCAAGTGCAAGTTCTTTTAACTTAGGTACGATTTCAGCAATAACACGTTCACGATGTGTGAACTCATAGCGTGGGTGAATCGCAGAAATTTTAACTGAGATACCAGGGCTCTTGATTGGACCACGGCCATTTGCTGCTTTACCAATTGCGTGGATAGCTGTCATGTAGCTGTTGAAGTAACGCTCTGCATCTTTCATTGTGCGTGCGCCTTCACCTAGCATATCGTATGAGTATACGTAGCCTTTTTGCTCTTTATCGGCTGCACGTTCAATCGCTTCGTTGATAGTACGACCCATAACGAATTGCTTACCCATGATCTTCATCGCGAAGTTCACAGATTTACGAATAACAGGTTCACCTAAACGACCAATTGTTTTTTTAAGAACACCGAATTGCTGCTCTTTTGATTTGTCGCTGTAGTTAACCATTTTACCGGTTACTAACAGACCCCAAGAAGAGGCGTTTACAAATAAAGAATCGCTGCTACCTAAATGCGAGCTCCAGTCACCTTTAGCAAGTTTGTCACGAATTAGTGACTCTTGCGTTGCTTTATCTGGAACACGTAATAGTGCTTCTGCAAGACACATTAATACAACGCCTTCTTCACTCGAAAGTGAGAATTCATTTAGTAATGCATCTACACCGCTTTGACCATCCTGATCGCGACGGATATTTAAAACCATTTGACGAGCACGTTCCCACGCTCGGCTACGCGCTTTCACGCCTACTTCAGCCAAAGGCAAAATATGATCAATAACCGCATTTTCGTCAATACGGTAGAAATCACGGATCTTTTGTCTAATTGGACATTCAGTTGTCAAATCGCCATTAAATAGCATATGTAACCCTCTGGTATGTGGAGTCTAGAAATGAACTTATTGCATTTCTTACCATTGATATAATTCGTGCATTCTAATTAAAATCCAGCAGAATATGCTGGTTAAATTTTTCGATTTACGATAATTTACAGGGCATACCGTTAACTTAGCCGCATAAAATTCTGTTATGACCAGTCCGAATAGATTACGCATGTTAGATCGCATCGATTTAGCAATTTTAGACGCTCTGCAAAAAAATGGCAGAATATCGAACGTAAACCTCGCAAAACAGGTAAATCTGAGCCCAAGCCCGTGTCTAGATCGTGTAAAACGTTTAGAGCAAGAAGGCTACATCGAAGGCTATTACGCAAAGCTTAGCGAAGCTAAACTTAACCAGAGCTTGTTAGCACATGTACAGGTCTCGTTGGTGACCTCGAATACATCAGTTTTTAAAGTGTTTCGCGAATATATATTGAATATTCCGCAAGTGGTTGAATGCGACATGGTCGCTGGTGGCTATGACTACCTATTAAAAGTACGGGTCTCAGATATGGATGAATATCGCCAAGTACTGGGTGATTTAGTTGATATTCCCGGAGTGGGTACGCATCACACCTATATGGTGATCGAAAAAATAAAACAGGACACAGGCCTTAGATTCGATATTTAACGTAAGGAAACCGAGTGGTTTCCTATCTTTCTGTCGCACTGAACGAACGGCGCTACAGTTTATACAACTAACCTAATTGATATTAATTTTTGATAGTTTTGCTTTGAGTGTTGCCAGCATCGAATCGACAGAACTGTCTTCCTGATTAAGCCCTTCCATGAGCGTCATAAAGTAAATATCAATAATGATATCTGCATCTAAAGGGGTTGCTTCATTGTCATTGATCAGGCGCTTTTTGAATGCTTTAAGCTGCGGTTCAAGCTCGTTCTGTTGCCACATAATTTCTTTAAATAACTCTCGGCTAAACTCCTTTTTTGCAAGGTAAAACTCATAAAGAAAACAAGCGTAATGGTACATTCTATCTGTCGCTGTAGTACTCGAATCTGAATGTTTAGCGCGGCTTAGAATGTCTTCTAGTTCACTCTCAAAACTGTATTTAAGAATCTCAACTTTAGTCGCAAAGTGACTAAATACTGTGCCATTGGCGACATTAGCTGCTCTTGCAATATCTCGTGTGCTGGTCTGGTGGTAGCCGAGCTCTGAAAAAAGCTGCCATGAGGCTGTAAGTATCTGTTGTTTTGTTTGCTCTTTTTTGGTCACTGAACACTCCAATTTTTATGCTATTTAACCAGAAATTAAAAAAAACTCAATCAAAGGTGTTGTAAATTGAGCGCGCTCAATATTAAAATGAGCGCGCTCAATTAAATGGATGGTTGCACTATGAATAAATTAAAACGCTTAATTGGTTATGTATTATTCGTACCTGGTATTTGCTTTTATAGCTTTATCTTAGGCCCTCTGCTTATTGCAGTGCTATTGCCTGGAGGCTTGATATTGTTATTGCTTATCTTAGGTTACAAAGAGGGGTTTTTAGTGTTAAAGCAAGAAGTGTTTAATACTCTTAGACAAAAATGCTCTTGAGTAAAAAGTGGATAAGTTTAAAAAATAACCCCTGCAAAATGCAGGGGTTATTTTTGTCAAAATGGGGAGGAGGTTTATGCCCAGCCGTCGTAACGTTTACGACGAGATAACACCACGGTTAGGATAATACCAAGTAGTAAGCCGATGAACGCAATTGCGCCGCCATAAGTTAATAACTGACGTTTCTCTTTGGCACTGGCTGTTTGCTTAGCATTACGCTCAGACTCAATAGTACTTTTAAGTGCTTCAATTTGCTTGCTAAGCGCTAGGTTTTGCTCTGTTAGTGATTTGTTCTGCTCTTGTAGTTGTGGTAGTTCAATTTCAGCTTGGCGAAGCTGTTCTTGCATTACCGTCATGTCGTTATTCAGCGCTTGAAACTGTTGTTGAATACCTGCGTTTTCAGTAACAAATTTTGACTCTACCCAACCTTCACGATCTTTATCATCACGAATTTTAAAGTAGCCATTATCTTCACCCGACAATAACACTATTTGTGTGCCTGCATCGACTGAACCTAAAATGCGGTAGTTTTTGCTTGGACCTGAGTGCATAAAGGTGTACAGGTTATCGACTATGTAGGCGGTGTTTTGGCTGTCGCTGCTTGGTGCTTCTTCTGCGTAGCTAATAAAAGAGGTGGCCGCAAGGAGCAACCCAAAAATACACTGTTTTAACATCAATCTACCTTGTTAATGTGATCTTGCCTAGAAGTGGCTAAATTTATAATTTCTTTATGTATAGAGATAGTAGGGATTTCAACTATTAATAGCAAGGCTGATATTGTAATCCGTGCGTGGGCTTAACCGCAAAAAACAGGAAAAAATTTGCATTAACAGTCTGCTTTGTTTATTTTGATCACTTATTTATTTTAAATGTACTCCGCAAAGCGAATGGATACTGAGATAGAACTGAAGTTTTTGGTGTCAGATGCCGTTGTTCCACTGATCCCCGCATTAATTACCCAATTTGCAAAAACCGTTACCAATAAACCGTCACGCAACTTACAAAATGCTTATTACGATACGCCAAGCCGAGAATTACGAGCTTTAGATATTGGCCTTCGTACTCGCTGTTGTGATGGTGAGAGTGAGCAAACCATCAAGCTTGCTGGCGAAGTGGTGGGTGGCTTACATCAGCGCCCTGAATACAATTTGCCACTGTCAGGTAATCGCCCTGATTTACTTGCATTTGATGCTGCTATTTGGCCGCATGGTATGCAAGTGCCTGCCATCGCAGAAAACCTATACCCAATTTTTAGCACTAACTTTATACGCCGTACTTGGTTACTCGAAACCGAAAATGGCGCAAAAATTGAAGTGGTATTAGATAAAGGTGAAGTGGCGGCATCGAGCCAAGTTGAGCCAATCTCTGAACTTGAAATCGAACTGATTGAAGGTAGTCGCAATGAGTTGTTTGCTTTGGCAGATAAACTGGTAAGTGAAAGCCATGTTCGCTTAGGGCTTTATTCTAAAGCTGCTCGAGGTTATCGTCTTGCAGATGACAAACCATTAAAAGCAAGTAAATCAATTGGTTTTGTACCACTAAAACGTGGTGCAACCCAAGAACAAGCCTTAGTAGAAAGTATTAACTACGCGATTCGCTTTGTACAAAAACATGAAGCCTGCTACTTCATAAAACCAAGCTTAAAAACCCTTAAGCGTGTCACCGACGGTATTCGTTTAATTCGCCATACATTTTGGCTGTTTGACGATATTGTTAGTAAAGACGATACCGACTCATTACGTACAGAATTAAAGTGGTTATTAAGCGAATTAGCATGGGTTGAAAATGCTATTCAGCTAAAAACCTACACATCTAAGCGCCACGCGTACTACAAAAAAATCAACAGTGCGCCTGAGCTCACTCAAGTTATTAATGACTTAAAAGAGTTGCAGCCAAGTATTGAAGATATCGAAAAACTTTTCCATAGCACCCGATACAACCGCTTATTATTACAATTAACAACCTGGTTGATTGAAAAACAATGGCGTAAGTCATGGGGGCAAACTGAGTTTCAAGCTGCTGAAAAACCTGTTGCCGATATTGCTAAGCGTTTATTTGCTAAAGATTGGCACGATATGCACGAACTTATTCCTGAGCAGCAAGTGTTTACAGATAAAGACTATTTGGCACTGCGCACCCGCCTTGAAAACTCATTACTCAGCGGCAACTGCTTAGGCGCTTTGTTCGATAAAGAAGATCGAAACGAGTTTCGTATGCCGTGGGTTGATATCTCTCATGGTATTTATGAGTTAAGCACCCTTGAGTACTTAAAGCAGTTATGTGCAGGGCAAGACGACTTAGAGCTAACAAAAATTCAATCATGGCTTGATCAAAAGTCAGAGTTTTTGGTCAGTGCAATGGAGCAAAGTCGCCACGCGTCATTTAATACAGACCCTTATTGGTTTTAAATAAATGCGCTTGTGCCTATGGGTAGGGTTAGCATGTTTGAGTCTCTCGGCAGTGGCTAACCCTATTGAATGGCAAACCTACAAACAGCAAGACGATATAAAGGTTAGCTATAAAAAGCACGAAACTGGCATTATAGAAATTAATGCTTCTGTGCTGGTAAAAAATGCTAAGGCCAGTGACTTTATGGCGCTGTTAAGTGATACCGACAACGCGCCCAATTGGCTCGAAAATGTTAAAAGCGTGACTTTAATGGAGCGCTTAAGCCCCTCTGAAACCCTTGTTTATACTCATTTTAATTCACCTTGGCCGGTGTCAGACCGTGACTTGGTGAGTTATTCTTGTTATCACGCTTTAGATGAGCACAAAACCGAGTTACAAATCAAAAGTCAGCCTTATGCAAAAGCCGAAGTTGCAGGACTTGTACGCATCAAAGATCTCACCGCTTATTGGCGCTTAGAACAGCAACAAAGTAACTTGTTAGTAAGCCATCAAGCCTATGCTGATCCAAGCGGTTCGATTCCGCATTGGTTAAGTAACAAGGTGTCGTTAAAAAGTGTTTATAAAACTCTGCAAGCACTGAGAGAGCAATTAACCAATAATCAGTTCTCGCGAGATAACTTAATAAGTCAGTTAGGTTCGTGTTCATAAAAAAAGCGCCAAAAGGCGCTTTTTCATTTTATCTAACCTATTACAGGCCAGCAGCTGCGCGAAGTGCGTCTGCTTTGTCTGTACGCTCCCAAGGGAACTCATCACGACCGAAGTGACCATAAGCCGCAGTCGGTTGATAGATAGGACGCTCAAGATCAAGCATTTGGATTAAGCCGTAAGGGCGTAGGTCGAAGTGCTCACGTACTAATTCGATTAGACGCGCTTCTTCTAATTTACCTGTACCAAATGTCTCGATGCTGATAGATGTTGGCTCTGCAACACCGATAGCGTAAGAAACTTGTAGCTCACATTTGTCAGCAAGGCCTGCAGCAACCACGTTTTTAGCAACGTAACGAGCAGCATATGCAGCTGAACGGTCAACTTTTGATGGATCTTTACCTGAGAAAGCACCACCACCGTGACGAGCCATACCACCGTATGTATCAACGATGATTTTACGACCTGTAAGACCACAGTCACCCATTGGGCCACCGATAACGAAACGGCCAGTTGGGTTGATGAAGAACTTAGTTGCGCTTGAGATTAGCTCAGCAGGAAGAACCGGCTTAATGATTGTTTCCATTACCGCTTCAACTAAGTCGTTTTGTGAGATTGAATCACAGTGTTGAGTTGAAAGAACAACTGCATCAATACCAACAGGCTTGCCATTTTCGTATGCAAACGTTACTTGAGATTTTGCATCTGGGCGTAACCAGTTAAGCTCACCGCTTTTACGAACTTCAGCTTGGCGCTGAACTAGACGGTGCGAATAAGTGATTGGTGCAGGCATTAAAACGTCAGTTTCATTACATGCGTAACCGAACATTAGACCTTGGTCACCAGCGCCTTGCTCTTCAGGGCGAGCACGGTCAACACCTTGGTTGATGTCTGGAGATTGTTTACCGATAGTGTTTAGGATTGCACAAGAGTCAGCATCGAAACCCATGTCTGAGTGCGTGTAACCGATTTCACGTACTGTTTTACGTGTGATTTCTTCGATATCAACCCAAGCGCTAGTTGTGATTTCACCACCAACCATCACCATGCCAGTTTTAACGTAAGTCTCACATGCAACACGGGCATGAGAATCTTGCTCTAAGATAGCATCTAGAACCGCGTCAGAGATTTGGTCCGCGATTTTATCCGGATGACCTTCAGAAACAGATTCAGAAGTAAATAAATGTTTTGCCATTGTATTTCTGCTCACAAATATTGCGCTTCACAAACGTCGGTAATAGCGCTAAAAAATTAAGGGGCGTATTTTATCTAAAACAAATATGTTTGCATAGTAATTTTACGCCTAGACGTCCATTTAAAATTAGTAATAACGTATTGTTCTTAACAAACGCCCATAAATGGTGCATTTAATGCGGATTTTTAATTGCACTGTACCCTTACAATAAGTAAGAATGGGGCTTCATAAACAACCAGCGCAAATACATAAAGGTAGGAGAATTCATGCCATCACGCAAAGAACTTGCAAATGCTATTCGCGTCTTATCAATGGACGCAGTACAACAGGCCAAATCTGGTCACCCTGGCGCCCCTATGGGCATGGCAGATATCGCAGAAGTACTATGGCGCGATTATCTAAAGCACAATCCAACGAATCCAGAGTGGGCAGACCGAGATCGATTTATTCTTTCGAATGGCCACGGTTCAATGCTGATCTATTCTCTACTGCACTTAAGTGGCTATGACTTACCACTAGAGGAAATTAAAAACTTCCGTCAAATGCACTCAAAAACACCGGGTCACCCAGAGTATGGATATGCACCAGGTATTGAGACTACTACGGGTCCATTAGGTCAAGGGATCACAAATGCAGTGGGCATGGCAATTGCCGAAAAAGCGCTAGCTGCACAGTTTAACCGTGAAGGCCACGATATTGTTGATCACTTCACGTATGCATTCATGGGTGATGGCTGCTTAATGGAAGGTATTTCACACGAAGCCTGTTCATTAGCCGGTACATTAGGCCTAGGTAAACTAGTTGCGTTTTGGGATGACAACGGCATCTCAATTGATGGTGAAGTAGAAGGTTGGTTCAGCGATGACACACCAGCGCGCTTCAAAGCATACGGCTGGCACGTAGTTAGCGATGTTGATGGTCATAACCCTGATGCAATTCGCGCCGCTATCGAAGAAGCGCGTAGCATTACTGATAAGCCATCATTAATCTGTTGTAAAACAGTGATTGGTTATGGTTCACCTAATAAATCAGGTAGCCATGATTGTCACGGTGCACCACTAGGTGAAGACGAAATTAAAGCATCTCGTGAGTTCCTTGGTTGGACTGGCGATGCATTCGAAATCCCAGCTGATATCTATAGCGAGTGGGATGGCAAAGAAAAAGGTAAGCAACTAGAAGCAAGCTGGGACGAAAAATTTGCAGCTTATGAAAGTGCATACCCTGAACTTGCTGCTGAGTTTAAGCGCCGTACAAACGGTGAGCTACCGGCAGATTGGGCTGAAAAGTCACAAGCTTACATCGAAGAGCTACAAGCAAATCCTGCAAACCCTGCAACACGTAAAGCATCACAAAATGCATTAAACGCGTTTGGTCCGTTACTACCAGAATTCATGGGTGGCTCTGCTGACCTTGCTGGTTCTAACTTAACACTTTGGGATGGCTCAAAAGGCCTAGAAGCTAACGATGCTAGCGGTAACTACATTTTCTACGGTGTACGTGAATTTGGTATGTCAGCGATTATGAATGGTATTGCACTACATAAAGGCTTTATTCCTTACGGTGCTACATTCTTAATGTTCATGGAATACGCACGTAACGCAGTACGTATGGCGGCATTAATGAAGCAGCCAAGCATCTTCGTATACACGCACGATTCAATTGGTTTAGGTGAAGATGGTCCGACGCACCAACCAGTAGAGCAAATCGCAAGCATGCGATTAACGCCTAACTTAGTTAACTGGCGCCCATGTGACCAAGTTGAGTCTGCGATTGCATGGCAACAAGCTATTGAGCGTAAAGACGGCCCAACATCACTGATTTTCACTCGCCAAGGCCTTGAGCAACAAACGCGTACTGCACAGCAGTTAGCCGATGTGAAAAAAGGTGGTTACGTACTTAGCTGTGACGGTGAACCAGAGCTTATCCTTATTGCAACAGGTTCTGAAGTACAGCTTGCACAAGATGCCGCTGCAGAACTTCGTTCACAAGGTAAAAAAGTACGTGTGGTATCTATGCCTTCAACTGATTTATTTGATGAGCAAGACGCTGCGTATAAAGAAAGCGTACTACCAGCAAGCGTTACACGCCGCGTAGCAATCGAAGCGGGCATCGCAGACTACTGGTACAAATACGTAGGTCTAAATGGTGCAGTAGTCGGCATGACGACATTCGGTGAGTCAGCACCTGCAGGCGAGCTATTCAAGCACTTTGGTTTCACTGTTGAAAACATCGTAAACAAAGCAAACGCCTTGTTCTAAGCTTAAGCCGCTAAAATTTTAAAGCCCGCCCTGTATAGCACAGCGCGGGCTTTTTTGTGTTTGACTGGTAGGTTGGGTAGAACGGAGTGAAACCCAACACATTTGCTAGCACATAAACCTTACTCCTCGTGGCGTGCTCAAGTACGATCTTCAATTATCACATCATGCAAATTGTTAAGCTTTCCCTATGTATTATAAGGGATTGGTTAATAGTGGCTTTCTGCTATATTATCGTCCAGTCAAAGTAATATTTAAGGAATGAAAATGAAATGGTTGTATATGCTGGCTTTACTGTTAGCTAGTTTTAATAGCTTTGCTTTATGTTTTGATATGTCGTTTTTTCGAGTGGGTGTTTGTGGAGACGATCTTGAAAGTATTAGTATCGATTTACCATTTATTTTATGGGTGCTTGCGGTTGTTTTATTTGGGCAGTTATTAGTAAAAAGCAAGGTTAATGCTTACTTAATATCTTTACTTTTTATTCTCTCTCTACCACTTAGCCCAATTGTTCTTTTAGTGACTTACAGCTTTAAGTTAATTAGTAGAAATTATAAAAAAGTATTGAGAAAAAGTGAGCAAGAAGATACTCAAGAAGTAGAGGAAAAAAGCTTTTCTCTTTCAGACCAAAGCACTTTGATGATCGGTGAATATACATTTAATTACGAAGAAAAAAGCATTTCAAAAGATGAGCAAGTAACTTATTTAGAACCAAAAATGATGCAAGTACTTAGCTATTTAATAGAGCAACAACCTAGAGTCGTCAGCTTAGAAGAGCTACACAGCAATGTTTGGCAAAATCAAATAGTCACCGACACTGCTATTCGCCGAGTAATTAGTAAGTTGCGAAATGCCTTTTCAGATACTGATACAAAAAACCCTAAATATATAAAGTCCCAGATGAAAAGAGGGTATCAATTCATAGCTGAAGTTTTTAGCTAACTTATTGATTTATTAGTGTTATTGTTGGTGTGATTATAGTTATAACTTTGGTTATAAGTAAGTGATGATTAAGTAATGGCTAAATTATGGTGTAATTTTCAGAGTCATTTAAATTGAAATGACAGAGGCAGTTGCTTGCTTCTTTTTACTTTTAATTTAATAAGGAAATGACCATGAAATACATCGTTACAGCCATCGCTTTAATATCTATGGCAGCACTTACTTTTTACGCACTAAATACAAGTCAGTGTATATCTTTCGATCTTTTATTAGTCGAAGTTGCTTTCGGAAGCTGCGAATTGAAGGCTGAAAATACGAGCTTGTTATCGTATCTTATTCTCGCTGGCTGGCTAATTTGTAATTTCTTATATGGTAAGTTTTACATTAATGGAACATCTCCAAGAGTATTAACTCCATTGTTGTTTATTGTTGGTCTACCTGGAACTTTCTTTGTTTTCTTACTTGTTCAGTTTATTAAAGATAATAAAAAGCCAGCTTAAATATAAGTATTAATTGAATTATCTTCAGTTGCTGCACGCTTAAAATTCGGGCAGGGTGGATTAGATTTAACAAAACAACAGGAGTGAGGATGTCTCAGTTTGATAATGTAAGTGTGCTGAAAAAAGCCAATGTGTATTTTGACGGTAAAGTGTCTAGCCGTACTGTGGTATTTGCTGATGGCAGCACGAAGACGTTAGGCTTTATGCAACCGGGTGAGTTTGAGTTTGCTACGAGTAAAAAAGAGTTGATGGAGCTTAACGGTGGCAGTTGGCAAGTGCTATTACCCGGTGAGAGCGAATGGCAAACGATGCAAGCTGGAGAGTCTTTTACCGTTGATGCAAATGTTACCTTTCTAGTAAAGGTCAGCGAATTTGCTGATTATTGTTGTTCGTACAGTTAATGAGCAGTTGTTAACCTCTCTGAAAAGCCCGTGTGATGCGGGCTTTTGCATATTTTATCCGCAACGCATGATCTAAATCATCTGTGGTTACAATCAATTACTAATTATCTGCAATTTTCGCTTGTGTTAATTCAATTCGCCCCCAATACTAATTGTGAGGTAACAAGAAAAAAGGATACCCTATGAAGATTAATATTTCTGGTCATCATGTTGACGTTACTGAGGCTGTTAGAGCTCATATCAACGAGAAGTTCTCGAAAATTGCTAGCCATTTTCCATCATTAATATCACTCGATATTATTCTTTCAAAAGAACACAATAAGTATCAGGCTGAGATTAGTACAACCTATGAAGGCGCACGTTTATCAGTAAAAGCTGAAGATGATGTGATGTACCCAGCTATCGCAGGTGCTGCAAAAAAACTCGATGCATCACTGAAACATCGTAAAGGGCAAATGAAAGCCAAGCTACACGAAAAGCCGGTCAGTACAACTCCGGAAATTGCCCACGAAATCATTCAGGAAATGAACCTGAGCTAATTACAGAGCACTAGCCTAAGCGGCTAGACTTAAAACTAAATCTGAAAAAGCCAACCGTTGCGAAACGCTTGGCTTTTTTGGTTTTAATATTTAACTATCAGCTATCAGTCGTTAGAAGTCAGATTTTAAAAACAACGGCTTGACACAAGTGGTTGGCAGTCTAGTGTTGCTAACTTGCTAACTTGCTAACTTGCTAACTTGCTAACTTGCTAACTTGCTAACTTGCTAACTTGCTAACTTGCTAACTTGCTAACTTGCTCTGCTTCCAATCTCACCTAAAACGCTGTAAGTTGCTTGTAATTAAGAATAAAACACACACAACTTATGCAATCAGCAGTATCAAATTGGCAGTCTAAATTAAATGCTTTAGGGCCGGGGATTTTAATGGCTACAGCCGCCATTGGTGGCTCACATCTAGTAGCATCAACACAAGCCGGGTCGTTATTCGGCTGGCAGCTATTTTGGCTAATCATTGTAGTTAACGTATTGAAGTACCCATTCTTTCGATTTGGCATGGAGTACACCCTTGCGACCAAACAAAGTTTAGTTGAGGGCTACAAGCAAAAAGGACCTGGGTATTTCTATAGCTTTATTGCGCTTAATATAGTCGCCGCCGTAGTAAATACTGCGGGAGTTTTATTATTAACGGCCAGCCTACTGCACTATGCATTACCTGTCACAGTTTCTGTAACCTTATTATGCTGGCTGATTTTGGCTGTGTGTTTGCTCATTTTATTATTAGGGCACTTTAAGGCGCTCGATAACGTTTCAAAGCTCATTATGGGGCTGCTAACAGTTACCACTTTAGCTGCGCTTGTTGTTGCTATTAATAATGGCCCAATGGCACCGGTTGACTATGTGGGCCCGTCGCCGTATGAACTTGCAATGCTCGGCTTTATGGTCGCTCTCATGGGCTGGATGCCTGCGCCTATCGAAATATCAGCAATTAGCTCACTGTGGCTAAAAGAAAAGCAGCACCAACAACCAGTGACAAAACAACAAGGCTTGTTTGATTTTAATTTGGGCTACTGGCTTACCGCAGCACTTGCGTTAGTGTTTTTCTCATTAGGCGTATTAGTGCAATATGGCCAAGCACAAGCAGTGCAATTAGGTGGAGTCGCCTTTGCAAAGCAATTAATTGATATGTATGCCCTTACCATGGGCGAGTGGGCAAGGCCGCTGGTTTCAGGTATTGCTTTTTTATGTATGTTTGGCACCACGCTAACAGTGCTTGATGGCTACGCCAGAACATTAAATGAGTCACATAAACTGCTACCGATTAAACAATCTAAACACAGTTTAAATATGTGGTTATTACTGCAAGCATTTTCAGGCATGGCAGTGATTTTATTCTTTAAATCAGCCCTTGGCCCAATGCTTACTTTTGCCATGACCCTCGCTTTTGTAACCACTCCTGTATTTGCATGGCTGAACTTTAGTTTAGTGCGCTCAGAACCCAGCATTCATCACTCACCTTTATTACGCACCCTAAGCTGGCTAGGTTTGCTTTATTTAGTGGGCTTTGCGCTAGTGTTTTTGGTTTGGAAGGGAATGTAGATTACTTGGCATTTAACTATGCGTAAGGAATATTGTGGTTTAAGGCTACAAAACTATAAAGTTCAAGGTTTGACTACTCAATAATAAAATAGCTTGAGAATTAGGTGTTTCTTATGTGTTGCCAAAAGTGGTACTTTTTGGTTAACATATGTTTCGATTTGTAACTATATAAGGAAATTCCTATGAAAAGGATATTTAAGCTCAAACCTTTTGTTATCGTACCCGCTTTTGCTTTTTTAACAGCATGTGGCTCATCAGACTCAAATGATGATAAAGATACATCATCTGGTAATTCTATCCCAACCATCACTTCAGAAGCAGTAACTACTGCAACTGAAGACGAAAACTATAGCTACACGGTTTTAGTTCAAGACGACGACTCTGAGTTAAGTTTTGCATTAGATACAGCACCTACAGGCATGACCATATCTCAAACGGGTAAGATTGAGTGGCTGCCTACAGAAGGCGTTTTAACTTCAGGTGAGGTGATCGTAAGTGTTAGTGATAATCACAACGATAAGGTGACTCAAATATTCGAAATTACGGTGACACCAGTCAATGATGCCCCTATGGTTGCTGATATCGAAGATCAGATTATCAAAAATGGTGAGTTATTTAATTACCAGCTTAATGTAACAGATCCTGATGATACTATTGAAGGTGGGATAAGTTTCACATTATTGTCTGGTCCTGAAGGCATGGCTGTTTCTGACACTGGCTTATTAAGCTATCAAGCCAATAATACTGAAACAACAGCATATAACGTAAATATTAAAATAAATGATGGCGGTGAAGATAATGCTAGTGCTGCAACCGCGTCTTTCAATCTTGATGCTCAATATTTTGTAGATGTTACTGCGCGAATTAAAGATTACTACACAGAAGATGCTATCTCTAACGCAACCGCATCGATAACAAATGGTAATGGTATATTGGCAACAGGAACTACCGATGGTAACGGTGAGGTATCTTTTTCAGTCCAAGATATAACAATTACTAACCATATGGTTATAACAAGTCATGCTAATGGTTATGCAGAAATGGCTGCACTATTAAACGAAACACGTTTATCTTTACCCACTGATATTTTATTGCAACCTATACATGCGCAAGTAACATTTGATCCCACCATTGCCAGCAACTTACAAGTAGAAGGTGCTGTGTTGGTTGAACTACCAGCGAATAGTTTAGTTAGAGCTGACAACTCGCTAGTAACGGGGCCTGTGAGCGCAGAGTTAACGATTATTAATCCTGCGGTTGATGTGTCTTTGATGCCGGGTGAAATGCTCACAACGGATGAGAATGGAGAAATAAAACCAATCGAATCATTTGGAGCTATAACTGTCACATTTGAAGATGAAAATGGTGAACCCCTAAATCTTGCTGAAAATAACCAAGCTATTATCAATATTCCTGCTGTAGGAGAGCTAGCGAGTACCGTGCCGCTTTACTATTACAATGAGCAGACAGGTTTATGGGTTAAAGAGGGTGAAGCCCAACTTGTTAACAGCGCAGAAGGTAATTTCTACACAGGTTCCGTTTCGCACTTTACTACTTGGAATGCCGACCGAATTTATGAAACGGTATTTATTCATGGTTGCTTAGAAGATAATAACCAAAATCGAATCGCGGGTGCTTTAGTGAACTCCCAAGGACGTGATTACATCGGGTCATCATCTGCTGTAACAGACGTTAACGGAGACTTTTCAATTCCTGTTAAGATGGACAGTACCGTCTTAATTTCATCAACTTCAGGTGGTTTGAGCCGCACATTCTCTGTCGAAACGAATTTAACCGATTTAACTCTTGATGAATGTATTGTGTTAGATGAAGTATTTACCAAAATTAAGCTTAACTGGGGGGCGACTCCATCGGATCTAGATTCTCATTTATGGGGCCCAACAGCGACAGAAGGTGAACAGTTCCATATTTATTTTGGTAGTGATACAGCGACTGTAAACGATATTATTATGTTTTTAGACGTTGATGACATAACAAGTTATGGCCCTGAGGTTATTTCAATCCCAGAATTTCCGCTACCTGGAACTTACACCTATAAAGTACACAATTATTCAAATACACCAGAGATTGACAGCACCACAGCAAAAGTAGAGCTTGTTATAAACAACCAACGCCGTGTGTTTACACCTCCGAGTAGTGGAGTCGAGGATTTGTGGTATGTATTTGATTTGGTTGTAAGTGAAACAGGGGCTGTTGAAATTGTCGAAGTGAATAAGTTTGAAGATGACTTAATTTTGTATACTTCAGCGCAAAATCGTCAGTTTTCAACTCAGAGAAAAGCTCAGCCTTATGAGCAAATGTTCAAAAAGTTAGTTAGTGGTAAGTATTACGCAAAATAACTAATAATAAGCCTCAATAGGTACTTGAGGCTTATTAACTCAACTCCCTAATCGCATTACTAATCCCATCTAGCGTGAGTGGGTACATGCGGTTATCCATTAACTGCTTTATAAAATCAATTGATTGATAATAGCGCCAGTGTTCAACGGGCTGTGGGTTGAGCCAAGCGACTTTATCAAAGTGATTGGTTATGCGGTTTAACCAAGCGCTACCGGGCTCTTCATTCCAATGCTCAACGCTGCCACCGGGGTAGGCGATTTCGTAAGGGCCCATGGTGGCATCGCCAACAAAGATCACCTTGTAGTCGCTGGTGAACTTGTTAATCAAGGTCATGGTATCAATGACGTTTGAGTGACGACGCTCGTTGTCTTGCCAAACATGCTCATATAAACAGTTATGAAAATAGTAAAACTCAAGGTGTTTAAACTCGCTGTGGGCGGCGCTAAATAGCTCTTCGCAGGTATGAATGTAATCATCCATTGAACCGCCGATATCAAACAACATCAATACTTTTACCGCATTATGGCGCTCTGGTGCCATTTTCACATCGAGCATGCCGCCTTGTTTTGCGGTTGCGCGGATGGTTTCGGTTAAATCGAGAGTGTCGCTGGCGCCAGTACGGGCAAATTTACGCAGTTTTTTTAGAGCGAGTTTAATGGTGCGCGAGCCGATTTCACGGTCACTATCAAGGTTTCGGTAGCTGCGCTTATCCCACACTTTTACCGCACGGCGATGTCGGTTACCGTCTTGACCAATGCGCACACCTTCAGGGTTATACCCATAGGCGCCAAATGGTGAAGTGCCACCGGTACCCACCCACTTATTACCCCCAGCATGGCGTTTTTGCTGCTCTTCAAGGCGTTGCTTGAGGGTTTCCATGAGTTTATCAAGGCCGCCCATGGCTTGTAATTGCGCTTTTTCTTCTTCGCTTAAGTGCTTTTCAAACTCTTTGCGTAGCCAATCATCAGGCAAGGCATGTTGCTGTTTTAAGCTTTCGAGCAGATCAAGGTCGGCCACGCCACTAAAGTAATCTGCAAAGGCTTTATCAAAACGATCAAAGTGGGTTTCATCTTTAACCATGATGGTACGCGCTAAATAATAAAACGCGTCAACGTCAGCAAAAATAACCCCTTGCTTGAGCGCATTGATCAAATCAAGTAGCTCTCGCAAACTAACTGGTAAGCGGTATTCGCGAAGCTTAAAGAAAAACGCAATTAACATCTTAACGTCGGCTCATAAACGCAAGTTTTTCGATTAAGCTAATGTCTTGCTCGTTCTTTAATAACGCGCCAAACATGGGCATTAGGCCGCCTTTTTGGCTTTTATCATGCAGTGTTTTAGCATCAATGTCTTCGGCCATTAGTAGCTTTAACCAATCGAGTAATTCGCTGGTTGATGGCTTTTTCTTAATGCCGTTTACGTCACGTAGATTAAAGAACACCTCAAGTGCTTGGCGAACTAAATCTTGTTTAACATGCGGGTGATGCACATCGATAATTTGTGCCATTTCTTCACTACTTGGAAAATCAATGTAATGGAAAAAACAACGACGTAAAAAGGCGTCTGGCAGCTCTTTTTCGTTATTTGACGTGATGATTACAATCGGGCGTTGCTTTGCAACAACGCGCTCGCCAGTCTCATAAACATGAAACTCCATTTTATCGAGCTCTAATAGCAAGTCGTTGGGAAATTCAATATCGGCTTTGTCTATTTCATCAATCAATAGCACAGGGCGCTTGTTATGTTGCTCACCATAGGTAAAGGCTTGCCATAATTTCCCTTTTACAATGTAGTTGCTGATATCGTGCACACGCTCATCACCTAACTGGCTGTCGCGAAGACGAGATACCGCATCATATTCATACAGGCCTTGCTGCGCTTTAGTGGTTGATTTGATATGCCATTGAATTAGCGTAGTGTCTAAGCTTTTTGCAAGTTCCTCGGCCAGCATAGTTTTACCTGTGCCGGGTTCACCTTTTATAAGCAGGGGTTTTTCAAGCAAGATCGCTGCGTTAACCGCTTGTTTTAATGAGTTACTGGCAATGTAGTTATCGGTTGAATTAAAAAGCACGATGTCACCTTATCTGGTCTGAGCAGTGATTAATAACGTCATGATGCCACAGTTAGTCGGCGTCTGAAAGGTATGCAAAACGCGGTACCGTTTTGCCCTCTACAGTAACTACTTCTGTAAACATACTAAGTGGGCGTGCCCACATACCAAATTCGCCGTATAGCGCTTGATAAATTACCAGTGGCTCATTCGTTTCGCTGTGGGTAGCAATATATTCAACTTTGTATTTTGGGCCTTTGTAATGTTGGTAAATACCGGGTTTGATTGTCATGTGTTTATCTCGCATCTTGGAGTCATTTGGGTATAATTGCAGTTTGCACATTTTACGCTGAAACAAACTGCCTAAACTATGAATTATATTTCGTTAGATGAATACAAAAAAGCCTGGGTTTTTCGTCATAAAGATATGCCGATAAGCAGCGAAGACGCAGCACAAATTAAACCAATGAGCGCTGAACGCGCTGCGGTCTTATGGACTACTATGGTGAGCCGCGAACATGATCACCCTGACTTTTTTGATAAAACAGATTGGTGCGGCAAAGACGACAGCTTTTCAGAGACCATTAACTGGGAAAACGCATGGGAAGCGGGCGACGAGCAGTTACCTGAAGAAATCCTAAACCACTTAGCGTGGGAAGCTAATACCACTGTTTATTTTTGTATGGCTCGCGATAATATCATTGAAACCAGCTTTGCCGTTTTCAAGCGTTGTTGGCAAAACTTTATGTTTTTAGCTGATGGTAGTTTGTTGTTAGGTAAAAAGCGTGATGCAGTAGTGCAGTTTTTAGAAACTGGTAACGCAAAGTTGGGTAAAAAAGGCGCAGTAAAGTAGCGCTCAATAAACGCTCTATGCTATAAAACAGTCAAGCAATTGTTTTATAAGAGCGCGCATTGTCTAAACCAACTTCACAGAGCGAACACTCGCAACAAGCCGAAATTTGGCAAACTGATGCCGAACGTGCTTTGTATGCGCAGTTATGTAATGCATTTTATGCTCGTGAGATCCCGCGTTTAGTCGATGAACCTGATACTGCAAGGCTTAAACGCTTATTAGCAAGTTTGCCTTACTATATTGAGCGTTTAGCCATGCGTATAGTTAGTGGCGATGCACCATTACAGCTTGATTCACAAAATGGCAGTTGGCTTGAAAAACAAAAAACAACGCCACCTGTTTATAATAAAAAAGACTCAAAAGACTTTTATAGTCAACATGCTAAGCGCGGGTTAATTGTTCCCGTGCTAATTAATGACGAGCAATGTACAACTGTGCGCATAGACAGCTTAGATCAAGTAAGCGACAATAAGGTACATTGCAACGAGCTTGGTTGGTTTGATACTTCAGGTGAATCGCTAGAAAACACGCATATTCAACTGCTTAAGCCTGCAAAGGCAGTGATGGCGGCGGCGTGTTGCGGTCATCAATGGCAATTTAATAAACGCATCACACCTAAGCGTTTGTCATTAAGAGAAATGCTACTAGCAAGCAATATAAATTGGCGTAATTTAAAACGCCCTTTGACTTAATTTAACCGCGAAGGAGTGTTCAATGCGGGTTTTTCAATTCGCCTTGTTATGTTTGGCTTTATTTCTGCAATACCGTTTATGGTTTGGTCATAATGGTGTGCAAGATTACACTCGTCTGAAACAAGCGGTTACCTCTCATCAAGACACTAACGCGAAATTATTAAAGCGCAATACTGTACTTAAAGCAGATATAAAAGATCTAAAGCTTGGTCAAGAAGGTATCGAAGAGCGCGCGCGTAATGAATTAGGAATGATTAAACCTGGCGAAACCTTTATTCGCGTTTTGCCGGGCCAACAACAAAATGAAAATTAAGCAAACTATAACCGCCATTGTTCCCGCTGCGGGGGTAGGGAGTCGAATGCAGCATTCGGCGCCAAAGCAGTATATTGAACTGGCGGGTAAAACTATTTTAGAACACACCCTGAGTAAACTTGCAGAACTTAACGAATTAAACACCATCAAAGTAGCAATTAGCGATGATGACGGCTACTTTGCTGATTTACCACACATAGATAAGCGTATTGAGCGTGTGAGTGGTGGTAAAGAGCGCGCTGATTCAGTGCTTAACGCCTTGCTATCACTTGCAGATAATCCACCTGATTGGGTACTTGTGCACGATGCGGCAAGGCCGTTAGTGTGTTTGGCTGATATCCAGCGTTTAATGACAGAATGCATCGCTGCCAATGAAGGCGGTATCTTAGCGTCAAAAGTAAAAGACACCATTAAGCGCGGTCATACCCACAGTGAGCAAACAGTGCCTCGTGATGATTTATGGCAGGCACTCACTCCTCAGTTTTTCCCTTATCAAGCGCTGACTAATGCGCTATCAAGTGCCCTTAAAAATGGTGTGACTATCACTGATGAGGCATCGGCAATTGAATGGGCTAAGCAGCCTGTTAAGCTGGTTGCTGGTCGCAGTGACAACATTAAAATCACCACCCCAGAAGATTTAGATTTAGCAGCATTTTTACTGCAAAAACAACAAAACGAGAGTACCTCATGATTCGAATTGGCCATGGCTTTGATGTACACAAATTTGGCGGCGAAGGCCCGTTGGTGATTTGTGGTGAAAAAATTGATTACCCACAAGGCTTTTTAGCACATTCAGATGGTGATGTTGCTATTCACGCATTGTGTGATGCCATTTTAGGCGCATTGGCAATGGGTGATATTGGTAAGCATTTTCCAGACACTGCGAGCGAATACGAAAATATTGATAGCCGAATTTTACTACGCCACGTAGTTGGGCTTGCTAAAAAGCAAGGCTATGTACTTGGTAATGCCGATGTGACGATTGTTGCGCAAGCACCAAAAATGTTGCCGCACATTCAAGCAATGCGTGAAAACTTATGCCAAGACCTTGAAGCTGATATTTCTCAAGTGAATGTGAAAGCGACAACTACTGAGAAGCTTGGGTTTGAAGGCCGCAAAGAAGGTATTTCAAGCCACGCAGTGGTGATTATGAGCAAACAAAGCGCATGAGTGATTTAAACTACCTTTACGGTAAACCCCTTTCTAAGGCTGACTTTAAAACTCACGCCGAAGACTTCATGGTTGATGAAGACTTAGGTATTGAGTTTACCGGTTCTGGTGAGCATGTTTGCTTGCAGGTTGTAAAAAAAGGCGAAAATACTCAGTTTATTGCTAAACGCATTGCCGAAAAAGCGGGGGTATCACCTCGTGACGTAAGTTATGCGGGCTTAAAAGACCGTCATGGCGTGTGTACACAATGGTTTAGTGTTCCCGTGCCAATTAAAAAACACATAGAATTTAGTGAGTTGAATAACGAGCAGTTTTTTGTGGTATCGCAACAGCGTCATAATCGTAAGCTCAGAACTGGCTGCCATAGAGGCAATCGCTTTACCATTATGTTACGCAACGTGACTGAGCCGCTGGATATTTTGTGCCGTATCAACGCGGTGCGCGCTGGTGTGCCTAATTACTTTGGTGAGCAGCGCTTTGGGCATGGTGGTCACAACCTTGAAATGGCAAAGCGCATGTTTGCCGGAGAGCGTATCCGCGATAAAAAATTGCGTGGCTTAGTTATCTCAGCTGCACGCTCTTATGTGTTTAATGAAATCGTGAGCATGCGCGTTGCAGAGCATGGCCTTGCAAAAACAATGCACCGCGAAGTGTTTATGCTCAGCGGCAGTAATGCATTTTTTGAAGACAATATTAGTGATGACAATATTGCCCGCCTAGCGTCTGGTGATATTGTGATGTCAGCTCCTATGGTTGGTAAAGGCGAAAAAGGCCTAACCGAAACTGAAAAAGAGTGGCTCGAGCCTTATCAGTCTTGGATAGAGGGTCTTAGCGAACTTGGCCTTAAGAATGAGCGTAGAATGTTACGACTGATCCCAGACTCATTAGCCGTTGAAACGATAGATGAAACGACCTTAAAGTTAAGCTTTGGTTTACCAAAAGGGTGTTTTGCTACTGCCTTACTGCGTGAGTTGGTGGACTATCAAGATGCAAGCCCCAGAGAACAAAAACAAAAGGATGCGTAAATGAAAATCTTATTGAGCAATGATGATGGCGTACATGCTAAAGGGATTGCGGTTTTGTATCATGCATTAACGCAAATTGCAGATGTGACCTTAGTGGCGCCAGATCGCAATTGCAGTGGCGCAAGTAATTCATTAACGTTAATGAATCCGCTGCGTGCAACTACCCTTGATAATGGTTTCATTTCAATTAATGGCACGCCGACTGACTGTGTGCACTTAGGGGTTAACGAGTTAACCGAGCAGCAGCCAGATCTCGTGGTAGCCGGAATAAACCACGGCGCAAATCTAGGTGATGACACCTTGTATTCAGGTACTGTTGCCGCCGCCACTGAAGGTCGCCACTTAGGACTTCCTGCCATTGCTGTGTCGTTATGCTCTAAAGAAGGAAATCACTTTGAAACTGCAGCTGCGATTGCGGTGAGTATTATCAAAGAGTTGGCATCGCACCCATTACCGAAAGATCAAATCATCAACTTAAACGTGCCAGATATTCCACTTACTGAGCTAAAAGGAGTTAAGGTAACCCGTTTAGGTTCGCGCCATAAAGCTGAAACCATGACGAAACAACAAGACCCATGGGGCCGTGACATTTATTGGTATGGTACCCTTGGTGCTGAAAGTGATGCAGGTGAAGGCACTGATTTTTACGCCATAAATAATGGTTACGCATCAGTGACCCCGCTTAGTGTTGATATGACAGCGAAAGAAAGTTTACAAGCAGTCGATAGCTGGTTAGCAAATATGGAGATTAATAGTGCTGACTAATTATAATCGCAGCGCACTGGCATTAGCAGAGTTATTGAAACGCGAAGGTGTAGAAGACAGCACTGTGCTTGAAGCGATAGCCTCAACACCCAGACACATTTTTATCGATGATGTTTTACAGCACAAAGCTTATCAAAATACCGCATTGCCAATTGGTCAAGGACAAACGATTTCGCAGCCTTATATTGTCGCACGTATGACTGAGCTACTTCGCTTAGCGGGCGTACGTGATAAAGTGCTCGAAATTGGCACAGGGTCTGGCTACCAAACGGCAATACTGGCAAAAACGTTCACTAAAGTGTGCTCGGTAGAGCGTATAAAAGCACTACAGTGGCAAGCAAAACGCCGTTTGCACAAACTCGATTTATATAATGTCACCATGAAACATGGTGATGGTTGGCAAGGCTGGCAATCACAAGCGCCGTTTGAGGGGATTATTGTTACAGCTGCAGCCGCCACTATGCCACAAGGGTTACTTGCTCAATTGGCTGATGGGGGCGTTATGATTGCACCTATCGGTGAGCAAGATCAGCAATTAATGATGGTCGTTAGAAATGGCGATACTTTCACAGAACATAAAGTCGCACCAGTAAGATTTGTACCTTTGGTACCTGGTGATATTGAATAGGACGTTAAACTTTGAAGTTGTTTACTAAGTTATATGATATGGCACTGGTATGGGCTAAACATCGCCATGCAGAGTGTTATTTAGCAGGGATGAGTTTTGCTGAATCTGTTTTTTTTCCGGTACCACCGGATGTCATGCTAGCACCTATGTCACTTGCTCAACCAGATAAAGCATGGCGTTTTGCCAGCTTTACGACGATTGCTTCAGTGATTGGTGGTATTTTAGGTTACTTACTTGGCTTTTGGTTATTCGAACCAGTAGTTGAACCGTTGATTGCGCAAATGGGTTGGCAAGCCAAATTTGACACAGCGCTAAGTTGGTTTGAAAACTATGGTGTATGGGTGGTGTTTTTAGCGGGCTTCTCTCCTATACCTTATAAGGTTTTCACCATAGGTGCAGGTTTGATGCAAATGGCATTCTTGCCGTTTTTAATTGCCTCGGCAATAGGTCGTGGCGCGCGTTTCTTCTTAGTGTCGGCTTTAATGAAGTGGGGCGGCGTTAAAATGGAGCAAAAATTACGTCAATATGTTGAAGCGCTTGGCTGGGGATTAGTTGTTTTAGTTGTGGTTGCGTACTTTTTACTACGATAACCCGCAAAACCATTAAACTAGTACGATAAGGAGCATTTTACGATGAGCAGGCAGTTAACAGTCTATGTTACTTTGTTTCTTAGTATTTTGCTCTTTGGTTGTACTTCTCGCGAAGCGCCAGCACCGGTGAGTAGTTTAGACAATAAAGTTAAACCCGCCACACGCAAAGTTAATATCTCAGGTTCAAAATATGTAGTTAAAAAAGGTGATACATTGTATTCAATTGCCTTTAGTGCTCAGCAAGATTTTCGAACCCTCGCAAAAATAAACGATATTCCAGCACCTTATACCATCTTCCCTGGGCAGAATATTTCGCTCATAAAATCGGCACAAAAACAAAAAAAGACGAAAAAATATACGAATTCGAGTAAAAAGTCTACTGTTTCTATACAAAAAAATAACAAAAAATTAAAGAAAGAGCTTGATCAGCCAAAACAACGAGAGTATGTTCAGAAACAAGCCAACAAAATAATTAGTGAAAAAAAACGTAATTCTAATGCAAAAGTTGTATGGAACTGGCCTGCTAAAGGTAAAGTAACGCAACGCTTCTCTAATAAAGAGAACGGCTTTAAAGGGTTACAGATCACTAATAAACAAGGGGCTTCTGTTGTAGCTGCTGCACATGGAACTGTGGTATACGCGGGCAACGCATTGAGGGGGTATGGTAATTTAATCATTTTGAAACACAATGATGATTACCTAAGTGCTTACGCGCACAATTCAAAGTTGCTTGTAAAGGAAAAACAGGAAGTAAAGGCGGGGCAGAAAATAGCAGAAATGGGCAGTTCAGACTCTACGGTTACGGCTTTGAGATTTGAAATTCGTTATCGGGGTCAAGCAGTCAATCCTGCTAAGTATCTACCTTAGCCATTTAGGGTATTGATAAAGTGATTTAGCTCAATCACATATTTGCTCGGGAGGACGCTTATGGGTCACACAGCAAAACTTGAGAAAAAAACTGACGCGATTGACGATAAATTTGATGACACGGTAGTCGAAGAAGAGTCTTCTGAATTACTTGAAGAAGTCGACAACGAAGATGAAATTTTTGCAAAAGAAGAAGTTGCCAAGAATTTAGATGCTACACAGCTGTATCTTGGTGAGATTGGTTTTTCTCCGCTGTTAAGCGCAGAAGAAGAAGTCTATTTTGCTCGAAAAGCACTGAAAGGCTGTGAAGCCTCTCGCAAGCGAATGATTGAAAGTAATTTACGTTTAGTGGTGAAAATTGCCCGCCGCTATAACAACCGAGGCCTTGCGCTACTAGACCTTATTGAAGAAGGTAATTTAGGCCTTATCAGAGCCGTTGAGAAATTTGACCCAGAACGTGGTTTTCGTTTTTCAACTTATGCAACTTGGTGGATACGTCAAACCATTGAACGTGCCATCATGAACCAAACACGTACGATTCGTTTACCTATTCATGTGGTCAAAGAGCTTAATGTTTATTTAAGAACAGCCCGTGAATTAACGCAGAAACTTGACCATGAACCAACCGCAGAAGAAATTGCAGAGTGCTTAGATAAGCCGGTTGAAGATGTCACTAAGATGCTGCGTTTAAACGAAAAAATCACCTCGGTGGATACACCTATCGGTGGTGAAAATGACAAAGCGTTATTAGATATTATCGCCGATGAGAAAGACTACGGTCCAGAAGGCGAAGTACAAAACAATGACATCAACAAGCACATTGTTGATTGGCTTGGAGAGTTAAACCCGAAACAGCGTGAAGTACTTGCTCGTCGTTTTGGTTTACTGGGCTATGAGCCATCAACCCTTGAAGATGTTGGTCGTGAAATTGGCTTAACACGTGAACGTGTAAGACAAATTCAAGTGGAAGCATTACGTCGCTTAAAAGACATTTTGCAACACGAAGGTTTAAGTACAGATAGCCTATTCGACCAATTCACCTGATTTGACAACAATGTATACCTGATCAAGGGTATCGAACCCACGGGTTCAGAACACACAAAAAAGCTGACGTTACGTCAGCTTTTTTTATATCCACTCAAAATTTAAAGTAAATCTTTTAATTGATACAGTAGTTGGTGTGCTTGTCTTGGCGTTAGGCTATCTGGATCAAGCTGTTTTAAGGTTAATTCAAGCTCTGAAGGTTCATCATCAAAACTTAATGTTTGCTGTTGTTGCTCAATAGGGGCAGTAACAGGTTGATGATTCTCAAGCATTTTAAGCTTTTGTTTTGCTTGTTGGATAACCGCTTTTGGTACACCAGCCAAAGCAGCAACTTGTAAACCAAAGCTCTTGCTTGCTGCGCCTTCAAGCACGGTATGCATAAAGGCAATGGTGTCGTTATGCTCAATGGCATCGAGGTGCACATTAACCAGCCCCGTTTTTTGCTCGGCCAGTTCGGTTAGCTCAAAATAGTGGGTTGCAAACAAAGTTTTAGCAGCAATTTTTGATGCTAAATAATCAGCCGTTGCATAGGCAAGCGATAAACCATCATAAGTTGAAGTACCGCGACCAATTTCATCCATCAGTACCAGTGATTGCGCTGTGGCGTTATTTAAAATTGTTGCCGTTTCGGTCATTTCAACCATGAAGGTTGAGCGCCCTGATGCTAGGTCATCACTTGCGCCAATACGCGTAAAAATACGGTCAATATTACCAATTTCTGCACTATCAGCAGGAACGTAACAACCAATGTGAGCCATCAAAACAATAAGTGCGGTTTGGCGCATATAGGTCGATTTACCACCCATATTTGGACCTGTGATAATCAACATTTTACGGTCGTTATTAAGCTCTACTGGGTTGGCAATAAACGGGTCTTTCATTACCTGTTCTACCACTGGGTGGCGACCTTGTTTAATGCTGATATTATCGTTATCGCACAGTGTTGGCTTAGCATAATTAAGCGCTTGCGCACGTTCGGCTAAATTGTTCAGTACATCTAAATCTGCTAAAACAGCTGCCATTGTTTGTAACTGCTCAATGTGCGGAGCAATAAACTCAAAGAGTTGCTCGTAAAGCTGTTTTTCAAGTGCTAGCGCTTTTGACTGGCTACCAAGTACTTTATCTTCGTGCTCTTTAAGCTCAGGGATAATATAGCGCTCATTATTTTTTAGCGTTTGACGGCGAATATAATCGGCAGGAACCAAGTGCGAGTTAGCGCGACTTACTTCAATAAAAAAGCCATGCACCTTGTTATAGCCAATTTTTAAAGTGCTAATGCCTGTGCGTTCACGCTCACGTTCTTCAAGCTTTTCGAGAATATCGGTTGCGCCTTGGCTTAGGGCACGCCATTCATCAAGCTCACTGTTATAGCCCGGGGCAATAACACCTCCATCACGAATAAGCACCGGTGGGGTTTCGATGACAGCACGTTCTAGTAAGTCTTGTAGCTCAGGTAATTGCTGTGATTGCGCTATTATTTGACTAATACGCGGATCGTTGGCGTCCAGAAGTAATTCGTGTAATGGTGCCAGAGCTTGCAGTGCGCTACGCAGGCGCGTTAAATCACGCGGGCGTGCTGTGCAAAGCGCTAAACGGGCGATAACACGCTCAATGTCGCCAATTTGCTTTAATGACTCTTGTAGCTCACCACATAATTGCGCATCGATAATTGCACTAATAGCGTTTAGTCGAGAGTTGAGCTCTGTTTTGCTGCGCACTGGTGTATGAATACGACGCTTTAATAAGCGTGAACCCATCGCAGTCGCTGTTTTATCAAGTACTTGCGCAAGCGTGTTTTCGTAGCCGCCTGATAAATTAACTGTTAGTTCAAGGTTTTTACGGGTTGCGGCATCTAAGATCACCGCGTGTTCGTTTTGCTCAAGGGTAATCGCACGAATATGCGGCAGGGCAATACGTTGAGTGTCTTTTACATATTGCATTAAGCAGCCCGCAGCCACCAAAGCAGCGTGTGCTTTGTCTACACCAAAACCAACTAAATCTTTGGTGCCAAATTGGTCGCAAAGTAAATGCTGTGCAGTATCTAAATCAAATTCCCATTCTGGGCGACGACGTGCGCCTTTGATATGTTCAATTAAATGCACATTTGCAAATGTTTCACTATAGAGCAGCTCAGCAGGGGCTAAACGTTGTAATGTTGAGCTAAATGCTTCATCAGTATTTACTTCTAACACATTGAATCTGCCAGAGTTAATATCTAAATAAGCAATACCATATAAGCCTTGTTTACTTTGCCAAACGCTGGTTAGCAAGTTGTCTTGGCGTTCTTGTAATAACGCTTCGTCAGAAATAGTGCCCGGTGTAACAATGCGCACAACTTTACGCTCAACAGGGCCTTTGCTAGTAGCTGGGTCGCCAACTTGTTCACAAATAGCCACCGACTCACCCATTTGTACAAGGCGAGCTAAGTAGTTCTCTACGGCGTGATAAGGCACACCTGCCATTGGAATGGGATCGCCACCGGCTTTACCTCGGTGGGTTTGAGAAATATCAAGAAGTTGTGCTGCACGCTTGGCATCATCAAAGAAAAGTTCATAAAAGTCGCCCATACGATAAAACAATAAAATATCCCGATGCTCGGCTTTTATTTTTAGATACTGCTGCATCATAGGGGTTTGTTGTTTTATAGTGTGCGGTGCATAAAGATCAAACGACATGTATTTACCCAAAGGCTGAATATGGAATTACATCAAGAGATTAAAACACTTGCTGCGAAATTAGGAGCTATTTTAACGGATAAACGCTTATGGATCACTACCGCAGAATCATGCACTGGCGGTGGAGTGAGTTATGCGCTTACCGATACCCCAGGCAGTTCTAATTATATTGACCGAGCGTTTGTTACTTATAGTAACCAAGCAAAACATGAGCTCATTGGCGTTAGCGAGCAAACCTTAAACAGCTTTGGTGCGGTGAGTGAACAAACCGTTGTTGAAATGGCATCGGGGGCGGCAAAAGCTGCAAACGCCGATATTGCAATAGCTATTTCGGGGATAGCAGGCCCAGGTGGTGGAACACTGGATAAACCTGTGGGATTAGTGTGGTTTTGTATTCATTTGGCTGGTCAAAACTACTCAAGCAAACAGGTTTTCGCTGGTGATAGAGCTGAAGTTAGACTGCAAGCTATTGTTTATTCATTAAAAAACATAATTGAATTGATAAAATCTGAAAATTAGCTTGATACTGTGATTTCATACAGTATACTGTCTGCATTAGCCGGATTTGGAGAACAGAATGAACGATAACAAACAAAAAGCCTTAGACGCTGCTTTATCACAAATTGAGCGTCAATTTGGTAAAGGCTCAATTATGAAACTGGGCGACAACAAAGCCCTAGATATTGAAGCAATCTCAACAGGTTCACTTGGTATCGATATCGCACTAGGTATTGGTGGTTTACCTACAGGCCGTATTGTTGAAGTGTATGGTCCTGAATCATCAGGTAAAACAACACTTACTTTACAAGTTATCGCTGAAGCTCAAAAGCAAGGTAAAACGTGTGCATTCGTAGATGCTGAGCACGCTCTAGATCCTGTATACGCACAAAAATTGGGCGTAAACATTGATGACTTACTTGTTTCTCAGCCAGACACGGGTGAGCAAGCATTAGAAATCTGTGACATGTTAGTTCGTTCAAGTGCTGTTGATGTTGTGATTGTTGACTCGGTAGCAGCTTTAACACCTAAAGCTGAAATCGAAGGTGACATGGGTGACTCACACATGGGTCTACAAGCTCGCTTAATGTCACAAGCTTTACGTAAGCTTACAGGTAACATCAAGCGTTCAAACACACTATGTATTTTCATCAACCAAATCCGTATGAAAATTGGTGTTATGTTTGGTAACCCTGAAACAACAACAGGCGGTAACGCACTTAAATTCTACGCTTCAGTACGTATCGATATTCGTCGTATTGGTTCAGTGAAAGAAGGCGATGAGGTTGTTGGTAACGAAACCCGCGTTAAAGTTGTTAAAAACAAGGTTGCTCCGCCGTTTAAACAAGCTGAGTTCATCATCATGTATGGCGAAGGCATTTCTAAACAAGGCGAACTAATCGATCTAGGCGTTAAGCATAAGATTGTTGAAAAATCAGGTGCTTGGTACAGCTACAATGGCAGCAAAGTTGGTCAAGGTAAAGCAAACTCAATTAAGTTCTTAAAAGACAACCCAGAGATCGCAGATGAGATCGAAGGTAAGTTACGTGAGATGCTATTACTTCAAGCAACTGTGCAACCAGAAGATGGTGAAGATGCAGGCCTATTAGCTGAAGACGAGCTATAAACACCGCAAAAGAGTATAGTTAAGCGTGATTTGACCCGCACTTAACACAAAAAGACCGCTACACAGTTAGCGGTTTTTTTATGGTTGCTTGTAGTTGCGATTTTATATCGCGTTTAATTGCAGAACTTAATGCGGGATATACCCGCAGTTGTTGGAGTAGGAAGTAGTTTGTCTCATTTTCAATTCAGTGACAATTTTAAGTTATTTTACACGTTCAATATATTCGCTACGACGCCATAAAATAGCAGCAAGAGTTGCCAGAGGGATTATCAAAAAAATCGCTATTGTTTCAAATAGCGCATTATCGTCATATATGAATGCCAAGCTGGTAGCTGGTATTGTCATCAGCGTGAAAATTCGATACATAAGTTCTGTATCAGTTCGATATATGAGAGCTGTTTGGCAATCAGGGCAAGTGAATAGTTTACCGTCAACCCTGTCTATTGGTGTTCTCGCTTTGGCTATTGGAAACTTCCATCCACAATCTGGACATCTTCTAGAGCGTTTCGATTTTTTAGCATCCATTAATCTGTACCAAATAACTAAAATATTCATTTTTTAATACACTACAGAAAAATTTATAAGGTGCAATGAAGTGAAGGTTATTCGCTATGTTTTTTGCTCTTAGAGTAAAATGGGGTGATAAAAAAGCCGCATATGATGCGGCTTTTCATGTACTTAAAGCTTAAAACTTGTCGCTTTATAAAATTATAGCTGCCAGTTGAAAGATACTGAATAACTACGTGGTGCACCGTAATAACCTTGCTCCCAGAACAAGCTATGTAAGTACTTTTCGTTAGTTACGTTATTAACGTTTAAGTTAACGCTCATGTGGTCATTAATATCGTATGTTGCCATTAGATTTAATAAGCCGTAAGCATCTTGCTTAGTAACAGGAACAACGCCAGACGGCTGAGTAGGTTGTACACGTTTAGTGTCGTCTTGCCATTGGTAGTTTAAACCAAAGGTTAAACCATCAACTTCAGGCACTTTATGAGTTACAGCAAGTTTAAATTGGTTTTCAGGTGTGTAGTTTTTAACTAATTCATCACCATCAATGTTTAGATTGCTGAAACTAAAGCTCGCGCTCAGCGTTTCGTTGATTTTGCCACTAAGCTCTACTTCAATACCATCACTGTTAATACCATCTGCGCCATAGTAGCGAGTGTCATCAGGTAATGAACCTGGGATAGCAACAGCAAGGCCAACTTGTTTTGCATCAAAGTAGGCTACAGTTACAAATAAGTCGTCATCAAGTAGCTGTGCCTTTACACCAATTTCGCTACTTTTACCTGTGATTGGATCTAAATAATCACCGTTTACGTCACGCTCTGTTTGCGGAACAAAGGTTTCTGTGTAGCTTGCGTAAGTTGAGAAGCTTTCGTTGATATCATAAACAACACCGAAGTACGGCACTGTTTGGTCGCTATCTTTGTCTTTTGCAACGCCGTAAGAGGCACCTTCCGTTTCCCAATTTACTTGGCTTACACCCGCTAAAATGCTGAATGCGTCAGTTGCACGAATGCGTGTTGAAATATATGCAGAGCGTTGTCGACTAGTGATATCAGCACCTGTTAAACCATCAGTAAGTGTTGGTACTGGCGCAACACCGTCCCAACCACCTAGCTCAGGCATCGCAGGGAAACCATTGCCTGTTGTACGGTCATACAATGATTTATCTTTGTTATCCATATCTGCTTGGTTTACACCAAACGACAGATCATGTTCCATACCAAATAAATCAAATTTACCTGTTGCGTAGATATCTAAAATGTCGTGCTTATCTTTGTGGTCATATTCACTCGCATAACCAGTTAGGCCAAGACCTGTTTCTCTGTCTGGTGTGCCGTAAACATAGAAAAGCTCAGAATCTTGCTCATTTTCTAAGTGCGCGTAGCTGGCTTTTAAGAACCAAGTATTGGTGATTGCTTGCTCAATTGATAAGAACAGCTGCTCAGTTGTGTTATTCCAATATGACCAATCTGAAGCAGTGCTGGTTGACGCATCAAAGTTTGTTGCTGAACCATCGCTGTAATAAAGTGGTAAGGCACCCCAAAGTGGGCTGTCGGCATCTTTCTTTTGATTTACATAGTTTGCAGTGACTACTGTGCTATCAGTTAATTGACCTTCGTAGGCTAGGTAATAAATTGTTTTATCTTGCTCGTAACGGTCAAGGTATGACTCAGTTTTGTGCTTAGTGAATACTGCACGTACAGCGTGGTTTTCGTTGATAGCTGTTGAAGCGTCAAGCTCTAAACGTTTGTTGTCCCAAGAGCCATACGATACAGACGCATTTACTTGTGTTTGATAAGTAGGGCGTTTTAGAACCATGTTCACGGTTGCTGAAGGGTTACCCGCACCTGTCATTAAACCATTGGCACCACGTACAATTTCAACACTATCAAAAATAGAGGTATCAAGAGTACCTTGGATTGAACCGTTGTCTTGTGGCATACCCATGCCATTAACCTGGAAGTTAGTGATTTCAAAACCGCGAGCTTTAAAATAAGTACGATCAGTTTCAATTTGCTCAACAGTCACACCCGGTGTGCTTTCAAGTACAGCGTTTAGATTATCGAGTGAGAAGTCATCCATTAATGCACGTGAAACAACAGAGATTGACTGTGGTGTCTCTTTAATTGTTAGCCCTAATTTGGTCGCAGACTGTGCTTCTTCAGTGATGTAGTTTTTATGATGCTGGCCATACACGGCAATTTTTTCAATTGCTTGTTCTTCTTTTTGTTGTTCTGCAAAAGCGTGGCCACTTAAAAGTGCTGAGGTCACAAGGCTTAATTGAGATAAGCGCAAAATTTTTGTTGATGACATGCAAAGTTCCAATTAGTTCAATGAATCGTGAAATTAATGCGTAATCTAATCTAAATGAAAATAATTTGCAATTAAGGTTTGCTGTTTTAGTGAATAATTGATTGCAAAAAAGTTTAAAGGGCACAGAAATATAAAAAGGAGATATAAAAAAAGCGGCCGAAGCCGCTTCAGGAAGTAAATAAGTTTAAATCTTAAAAAACGTATTTTGCAGAAAATTGTAGACGATCCATATCTCCGTCAGCACCGCTTTCTAACTCACGCTCGGCATGTTTAAACTCAACACCAAAGGTGAGCTTTTTAACAGGCGAGTATAAAAGGTTGGCACTATAGCTTTGGCTCATTTCTGTAGGGTCGCCAGTCACTGCAAGTAAATCTGTGTTGTTATCTGCTGAGAAGAATGAGTAAAGGAAAGTAGAACGCCATTGGCTGTTCCAGTGTTGTTGGTAGGCAATAAAACCTGATGTTGAATCAATCGCATCTAAATCATCACCATCAAGCACAGCACCATTTGCTACGTTTAAACCAATGTAGCGGCCTAAACCTGAGCCTTGAGTTAGCATGAATTTTAGGTTGTTTTGGCCAAAATTAACTTTACCTGAGGCGCTGATACCGAACGATGATGTATCTGCATCAATGCCATTTTGCTTGTAAGTTAATTGACGAGCAAGACCGGTAAATACTAATTCACCCCAATCAGCTTTATGTGCATAACGTGCTGTAAAGTCAGGCATTGATGCATCATCAGTGGCTACGCGAGCGCCGTCTACTGTGACTGTGCTCTCTGGGTTTTCGATAGAGAATGACCAGTTGCCAGTAGTGTAACGTGCCTGTGCTTGGCGTACGAACACGGTACCCTCAGCAGGTCCCACGAAGTCGAGTGTTTCAGGTAATGCGCCTACGTTTTGAAAGTTTGACCATGCTTGACCAAATAACCAGCCATCATAAGTTACAAATGCTTGACGAATACGTGGCGCATAAGAGTTACTAACGCGTTCGTTACCGCCTGGTGCTGAAGCAATAAAGTCGATTTCAATTTTAGTTTTGATGGTTTTGCCATCGTCTAACTTTGTTGCGGTACCTAGGTTAAAGCGAGATTGGCGCGCGTGCATGTCAAATACAGCATCGCTGTCGCTGTCTGCGCCTACTGGTGTTGTACCTGGTACATAGAAGTCACGGCCAATACTACCACCGGCTGGTACGCCTGCTGAGTAATCACTCCACATGGCATCAAGTTTTACATAGCCACCATAAGAAACCTCTGTGTTACCAATGTTTGCAGCGTTAGCATTGCTGGCAAGTGCTGATAAAACAGCTGAAGCTGCTAGTGTTTTTAATGCGGTTACTTTTGTTGTTGTCATAATGTGTATTCCTGTCGAAGCTACTTGTTGCATTAATGATTTTTTAATAATGTTGTTGTACCACTGTTGTTTAAGATAAGACTTCTCTCAATTATCTATTGGTCTATTAGACTAAGGTGGAATATCTGGTTAAATCACAACCAATCTAACATTGAACTAGATTATAGAAGGCGATTTCGACGTTTTTTGTTAAATGACAAGATATACAACTAAGGTCTAATACTTTCAGGGGCTTTGCTGAGTGATCCTTGATGCAGGCCGTAGGCAAGTAATTAAAATGGAGACGACAACAATGTCAGAAAGTATCTATCCAGTACCAGCGCATATCAAGAATGCTGCATTAGTTGATAACGATAAATATAATACACTGTATAAGCAATCGATTGATGACCCTGAGGGATTTTGGCGAGAACACGGTAAACGTCTTGATTGGTCAACTCCTTATAATAAAGTAAAGAATACTTCATTCGACAAAGGCCACATCAGTATTCGCTGGTATGAAGACGGCCAACTAAACGCATCTTATAACTGTATTGACCGCCACCTTGCTACTAAAGCCGATAAAACAGCCCTCATTTGGGAAGGCGACAACCCTGAACATAACGAAAACATCAGCTACCAAAAGCTTCACGACGAAGTCGCTAAATTAGCTAATGGCCTTAAAAAATTAGGTGTATCGAAAGGTGACCGTGTCGCTATTTACATGCCAATGACACCGCAGGCTATTTACGCTATGCAAGCGTGTGCGCGTATTGGTGCGATTCACTCTGTAGTATTTGGTGGTTTCTCTCCATCAGCGATTGCTGACCGAATTAATGACTCAGGCGCTAAAGTGGTAATTACTTCAGACGAAGGTCGCCGTGCTGGCAACTGCGTACCACTTAAAGCAAATGTTGATGAAGCGGTATCACAAGACTCGGTAACCACCGTTGAGCACGTTATTGTTCATCAGCTAACGGGTGGTGAAGTTGAATGGAATAGTCATGATGTTTGGTGGCATGAGCTTGTCGCTGACTTACCAGCTGAGTGTGAACCAGAGCCAATGAATGCAGAAGATCCGCTTTTCATTCTTTATACTTCAGGCTCAACGGGTCAACCAAAAGGTGTGGTTCATACTACCGGTGGTTACCTTGTTTATGCATCGATGACACATGAATATGTGTTTGATCTTAAAGAAGACGATATTTTCTGGTGTAGTGCCGATGTGGGCTGGATCACAGGTCACAGCTACATTGCTTATGGCCCATTAGTGAATGGCTGCACGCAAGTCGTATTTGAAGGTGTACCAACTTACCCTACGGCGGGCCGTATGGGTGAAGTAATTGATAAGCACAACGTGACTATCCTTTACACAGCACCAACTGCTATTCGTGCTCTAATGGCGAAAGGCGATGAGCCAACAGCGACTTCAACTCGTAAAAGTCTTCGTGTTATGGGTTCTGTAGGTGAGCCAATTAACCCAGAAGCGTGGGCATGGTATTACGAGCACATTGGTAATGAAAACTGCCCAATCGTTGATACTTGGTGGCAAACAGAGACTGGCGGCATCATGATCACACCATTACCAGGTGCGACAGATATGAAGCCAGGCTCAGCAACACGTCCATTCTTTGGTATTGCACCAGCACTATTTGATGCTGAAGGTAATACACTAGAAGGCGCAGTTGACGGTAACCTTGTTATTTTAGATAGCTGGCCATCACAAGCACGTACAGTTTATGGCGACCATGAACGCTTTGAACAAACTTATTTCTCAGCATACCCAGGTGTGTACTTCACAGGTGACGGTTGTCGTCGTGATGAAGATGGCTACTACTGGATCACAGGCCGTGTAGATGACGTACTTAACGTATCAGGTCACCGCCTAGGTACTGCAGAAATCGAAAGTGCATTGGTTGCTCACGAAGCAGTAGCAGAAGCTGCAGTCGTAGGTTACCCGCATGATATTAAAGGTCAGGGCATCTATGTTTACATCACTCCAAATGAGGGGATTGTAGTAAGCGATGAACTAACAAAAGAGGTACGTAACTGGGTTCGTAAAGAATTAAGCCCAATTGCTTCACCAGATATGATCCAATGGTCTCCAGGTTTACCGAAAACTCGTTCTGGTAAGATCATGCGTCGAATTTTACGTAAAATTGCGGCAAATGAGCACCAACAGCTTGGAGATACTTCTACACTAGCCGATCCGAGCGTTGTTGATGAGCTAATCGAAAACCGATTAAATCGTTAAAATCGCGTTAAAAACTTGATTAGAAGTTGATTCTAAACGTAGTATATCGGCTGTCACTTAGAAATAGGTGTCAGCCGAATTTATTAGGAGTGAACCATGAGTCAGTTTTTAATAGCGGACGATCATCCGTTATTTCGTGAAGCGCTGAAAGGGGCATTGAGTGCTAAGTTCGCTGATTTAGAAGTGTTTGAATCGGAAAACTTTGATACCACCTTGCAGGTGCTGAGCGAGCAAGAAGATCTTGATATCTTACTACTAGACCTTCACATGCCAGGCAATGGCGATTTATACGGCCTTATTCGCATTCGCGAAGACTATCCAAGCTTACCAATAGCTGTTGTTTCTGGCAGCGAAGACATCAACGTAGTTTCTAAAGTAATGGGTTATGGTGCGATGGGATTTATTCCTAAATCATCTTCATCAGATGATATTGCGCTAGCAATCAACCACATTCTTGAAGGCGATGTTTGGCTTCCACTTGAACTTAAAGATAAAGTGGCTGCCGTAGATGGCGAAGACAAGGAAATTGCAGCGCAAGTGGCTTCACTGACGCCGCAGCAATACAAGGTGTTGCAATACTTACACGAAGGCTTGTTAAACAAACAGATTGCTTACGAGTTACATATCTCTGAAGCAACAGTCAAAGCACACATTACAGCAATTTTTAGAAAGCTAGGTGTGTATAACCGTACTCAAGCAGTATTAATTGCCTCTAAGTTACAATTAGAGCCTATTGAGTCGGCATAACAAACGATAATAAAAATAATAAAGAGGCCATTCAGCCTCTTCATTTTATTGCTTAAGCGAACACCACGGTTCGATTACCATTGATAAACAGTTTATGTTCAGATGCGAGTTGCAGCGCTTTACAGAATACTGTTTTCTCTACATCTTTACCCATTTTTGCCATCATCTCTGCGGTATCCGCATGGCTGACATGCGTCACATCTTGTAAAATAATCGGCCCTTCATCAAGCTCATTATTAACAAAATGGGCGGTCGCACCAATAATTTTTACACCGCGTTCAAACGCCTGATGGTAAGGCTTTGCACCAATAAAGGCAGGCAAAAATGAATGGTGAATATTAATAATCTTACCTTCAAAGCGCGCCACAAATTCAGGGCTTAAAATACGCATATATTTTGCAAGGCCGATAATATCAGGCTGATAGCTGGCAATTAAATCACCGACTTGTTGATCATGCTCCGCACGGCTTAAACCTTCGTGCGATACCACATGAAATGGCACGCCAAAGCCTGCAGCCAATGGCGCTAAATCAGCGTAGTTGGCAATCACAGCCAGTACTTCGATGTTTAAGGCTTTTTCGAACTGCTTAAGTAATACACCACCTAAGCAGTGCGCTTCTTTAGTGGCAAGCAATACCACTTTCGTTTTTTCGCTGCTGTGCAGGGCAAGCTCTGCGCCATCAGGAAGTAGCTCAGCAAGCCTTGGTAAAAAGTCCTCAGCAATAACACCGCTTAACTCTGTACGCATAAAAAAGCGTTTAGCGTCTTTATCTACAAATTCGTTATTACGCGTAATGTTTAAATTATGCTGATGACAAAGGCCAGTGATCTTGGCAATTAGACCAACATCATCATCGCATTGTGTGGTTAAAATCGTGTTCATAGTCCTCATTCTAATCCCGTTTGTGTGAACACCATTATTTGCTAATTTTTTTGTGCTGCATAGCGCAAATTTAACTATCTAATAATTTATCTGATTTGATTGCATAAACGCCTAAAATGTAACCATTATTTACTTTTCGTGTAAAAGTAAGCTGCTTTCACTATAAATGTGATTTTCTGTCCATAATTATGATTAATTAAGTGCTTTTCTACATCATTTTCTACACTTTTTAACCTTATCGTAAGTAACTGTAAGTGAAGGTAATAGTTTGTAAAACATAGAATTTTTTCGATTTATTCGAGTCAGAATGGGGTATTACAAACAATAAGGAAAAAATTCCATGAAAAGCACTCTGCTTAAAACAATTGTTGCCTCAAGTTTGCTTTCGGTACTAGCTGCCTGCTCAAGCGATGACAGCAGCAGTAGCAATAGTGGCTATGTGCAACTGTACAATGGCTCTTACAACAGCCCATACACGCGTTTATTTGTTGATGACACTGAGCGCTCGGGGGCAGACTTTGGTGATGTATCAACTCGTCATAACTACAGTTCGGGGGAGTATGATCTCAGTTTTGAATATGTTGATGCCAACGACAGTTATATTACGATTGACGAAGAAACTATCAATATAAAAAATGATCAAACTCAGTTATTAGTAATGAATGGTGACTTTGCTGAACCAATTTTTACAGAGCTAAGTGTGCCGACGTCAAGCGATGAAGATGAATTCAATGTCGGCTTTTTTAATATTGTTGGCGAAGACAATCTTTACGATGTATATGTTGCCACTGACGACGGTGTATTTGATACCGCAGAGTTATTAATGACTTCGCAATACCTCGTTGAGCCAGAATTAGCGACGCTTGAGGAAGGTTATTACACTATTTATATTACCGCTAGCGGCAGCACAGATGTGATTTTTGAATCACCAACCGTGTATTTTAATGATGAAGCAACGTACATGGTGATGATCCGCCCAAGTTATGCAACAGAAGAAGATGGCATTACGCTTGATGTCGTTACGGCAAGTAGCTCTGTAACACAACTAAACCACCAAGACGCGCAAGGTCAGCTGCGTTTTATTAATACCATTGATGATTACACGCAAACCCAGTTTAAAGTAACCCGAGGCACAACGGCGACTAACACCGAAGTTGTTAGCAACGATAGTTACTCTGAATACATGAGTATGTCGCCAAATAGTTACAGCGTCGCCATGTTAGATGAAGCTGGCGACACGATTGTAGATAATTTCTTAATGACATTAGAGCGTGAGCAAAGTGCGGTTGGTCTTTTCTACAATGACAAAGATTACGGCCCTCGTATGATGACCATTGAAGAAAATCTAACACCAAGCAGCTACAGCCACGCAGTTACTGTGGTTAACTTAATTGATAGCTATGCAGGGCAAGAGATAGACGAAGTCGATGTGTACTTTACCCTCAATGGCGAAACGGTTGAAGATACTAGCAATGTTGTTGAAGGGTTAGATCAATACGACCAACAAGAGCAGGTGGTTGATAACGAAGTTTATACAACTTATGTGGTGTTTGAAGATAACGGCCAACAGATTGTGCTCTTGCAACAAAGCGATATGGATTTTACCGAAGAAGGTAACTATATCTTGGTGATTGAACACGATGAAACCACTGATTCAGGTTACAAGATGACCTTAGAGCGTACGGTGACTGAACAGTCTTAACCGGCTAAAACGCAATATCGTTGTTTATTTACTCTTGCTAAGTGTTTATTGTATAAACAATTAAGGCTTTTGCTTTTTTGTTTAAAGTATACACAAGGAGAGAGTATGGACGGCGGTATTGCGTTACTAGTCTTACTAGCACTAGTTGTTGTAGGTGGCTCAATTGCTGGCATTATTGCCCTTTTTCAACTCTCTAGTTTAAAGCGAGAGGTGGCTGCTCTTCGAGTAAAACTTAACGCGACATATGTTAATAACCCTCAAACAAATACTGCAAACACGTTTGAAAATTCAAACGAAGATCTGACTGACTCAGCAAAATTTGAACCAAAGCCGAAAGTCATTATTAAGCCGATTGAGGCTATCCCTAAAAAGCCAGAGCCAACAAAACCCAAGCCTGCCATTTTAAATCCGCTAGTAAGCCAACTCGTTACACAAATCAAAGCCAATTGGCTAACTTGGGTAGGAGCGGTTGCACTTGCCTTTGGTGGTATCTTTTTAGCCCGCTATTCACTGGAAGCAGGCTTATTATCCGAAACTATGCGACTCACACTTGGGGCTATTTTTGGTCTGAGCTTAATTGTTGCGGCTGAGGTGTTACATCGTAAAGGTATTATCTTTGATGGGTTTAGTAACTATATTCCCGCTGCGCTTGCTAGCGGCGGCTTTATCAGTTGTTTTGCGCTCACTTTACTGGCCTACAGCCATTATGGCTTACTCCAAGCATTACCTGCATTTAGCGTTTTAACCTTAATCTCTGTAGCTGCAAGCTGGATGGCGCTGCGTTTTGGTCCAGTGCTTGCGGTCATTGGTATTATTGGCGCCTACAGCGTGCCGGTTTGGGTCAATACTGGGAATAATGATTTTATAGCGCTGCTTACCTATGTTGCTTTTGTTAGTGTTTCTGCTTCGCTGGTAGCGCATTATGTAAAACGTCATTGGCTGTGGTATCTGTTATGGGCAGGTCATTTAGGTTGGTACATTTTAGTTGCATTGACAGTATCTAAAAACCTGCATTGGTTTATTAATCTTTATGCTCTATTTAGCATCATATTGTTAATTGCTATTCCACGCCTTGGGCTGGGCTTTAAGCAAATTGAATACCGCCCACATCGCTTTAAAACGCTACTGAAACAACTGCCCGACAACCCTTTGTTATTAGCGGTTGTCGTACCACTTTATCTTTTACTCATGAGTAGTAACCAACTGCTTACTTGGCAATTGAGTATGTTGTTGTTAGTGGCTTTACTGTTGTTTTTGGTATTAAAAAACAGTACATGGGATCACTGGCTAATAATATCTGTGGTGAGTGTGGTGTGTTTGCTGACAGGGCAAAATAATACTGTTGATTATTCTGAGCAACTTTTTGTATTTCGGCAAAACTACGGAGCAGGGCTGTTCTTTATTGCTCTGTTTGCAGGCTATGGTTTTTTATTTGGTCGTAAATACCCTAAACGCTTTGGCTTTACGTTACTTGCATCACTTTCAAGTTTTGTGATTATTAGTTGCTTATATCTCATCACTCCCGACCATGCCTTGATGACGGCATACCCGGTTTGGTGCTTTGTATTACTGGCACTGTCTGCCTGGCTATTTAAGTTATCCATCAATAGCACAAATCCAATGCGAGTATTTAGTTACTGGCTCGGCGGTAATGCCAATATTAGTTTGGCATTAACCATGCTCCTTGAAGGTAGCAGCTTGACCTTAGCGCTTGCTGTGCAAGTGTTGTTGATCAGTTTTTATGTGATTAAACAGTCACTCAGCATACTGACTTGGCCGCTTAAAGGTTTAGTTGGTGCTTTACTCATTAGATTAAGTTTTGCACCTTGGTCAGCGGATTACAGTGATGCGCTGCTGCTCGGTGTACATTGGAGTTTGGTTGTTTATCCTGTATGTGCTTGCTTATTTTACTTGGCAGCAAGGCATTGGCAGCAGCAATCTGTTCGAATGTGGCTAGAGGGTGCAGCCCTACATTGCATTGCTTTATTTATTACCACAGAGACGAGCTATCAGTTAGTAGGGCGCTATCCTGACTTTGAGAATTTGTCTGTGTATGAGCATATTTTACTGACCTGTAACTGGGGCATCTTGGGCTGTGTTTACTTACTGCGCTCACGCTTTACTGCGCAATTGGCTGAGCTCTATCAAATGGCTGGTTTTGCGTTATTAACATTAAGCGGTTTGCTAGTAGTGAAAAGCTTTACCGCTGTAAATCCGTTTTTTGAACCGATAAATATAGGCAGCTGGCCGATTATTAACTGGTTACTATTACTTTGGTTAGTACCAGCTTTAATTGCAATTTGGGCAAGCCGACTGACGAAATCTCAACACTATTTACAAAAGCTGTTTACAGCACTTGCAGGTGTGATGAGTGTTTTATATATCAATGCGGAAATTCGCCACAACTGGCAAGGCGAGTTTATAAATATTGCTTTGCCAACCTCAGATGCCGAGCTTTACAGTTATTCTTTAGTTTGGCTTATTATCGGTGCTATGTTAGTTGTGATAGGGCATTTAAAAACCATTACGTTATTACAAAAGCTTGGCCTTGGCTTATTGGCGCTGGTAGTGTTAAAAGTGTTCTTGATTGATATGGCAAACTTAACTGGATTATTGCGGGCTATTTCGTTTATCGGCTTAGGCTTGTCGTTAGTTGCGCTTAGTTGGTTGTTCCAAAAATTTAAGGCAAAGCCTACTGCTTTGCCTTAAATCTATGTTTTAAAAACGTTGGTTAAGCACTATTGTTAAGTACTGTGGTTAAGCAGTGCTTTAAGTTTTGCGGGCTTAACAGGTTTACTAAGGTAATGAATTTGCTCTTCTTTGGTTTGCTGTTTTAGCGCTTCATCACGTACCGCTGTGATTAAAATCGCCGGTACTGGGCTTTGCCAAATTTCTCGTAGGGTTTTAATAAGCGTGATGCCATCGCAATCATGACCGAGCTGATAATCCATTAAGATCACATCGGGCGCTCGGTGCTCTTTGGCATAGGCCATCACGGTTTCAACTTGATCAAAGAGCTGGTAATTGGCCTGCCACTTTTGCAATAGGCTTGCCATGGCATTAAGGTTTTCAGGGTCGTCATCCACCGCAATAATATTCATTGCACTGCGGTTCTCAACACCTTTTTTAGGTGCCTCTTTTTGTTGAATAAATTGGCTTTCACCATAAGGTACTTCAATACTAAAGCGGCTACCTTTGCCAGGCTTTGAACTGACATCTAATCGTAAAGAGAGTAAGTCGGCCATTCGTTTTACAACTCCTAAGCCAAGGCCCACCCCTTTGTTATCACCGGCTTCAATACGATAAAAGTCATTAAAGATCTTCGCTTGCTCTACTTCTGTAATGCCGGGGCCTGTGTCCCATACTTCAATACGTAAATGATGTTTGCGTTTGCGACAAGCAATTAAAACTCGGCCACTATCAGTGTATTTAACTGCATTTGACACCAAGTTTTGAATAATTCGTCGTAAATAAGTGATATCACTGTGAACGATAACTCCTTTTGAACGCACCGTGAGTTTTAAGCCTTTTTCGCTCGACATAATGGCGTATTCGTTCTTAAGCGGGGCAAGTATGTCATCAATACTAAAGTGACGTGGAGTTGGCGTCATTGCCCCTTGCTCGAGCTTGGCAATTTCTAACAGCGCAGACATCAAATGCACCGTTGAATCTAAACTTGCGCCAAGCTTTTCAAAGTTATTTAAGTTGTTGTTCGAAAGGGTTTTATCATCAATGGCTGCAAGGTACAGACGCGCCGCATTTAGCGGTTGTAAAATATCGTGACTTGCTAAGGCTAAAAATCGCGTCTTACTGTCATTAGCTTGTTCTGCCTCTTTTTTAGCTAAAGTAAGTGCTTGCTCAGTTTGTACTCGGCTGTCGATTTGTGCTTGTAAATCTTTATTGATAGTACGGATTTCTTGAGTACGCGCTTCAATACGGTTTTCAAGGTCCATGTTTACTTCTTCAAGCGCATTTTGCGTTTCGATATGCGTGGTAACATCAGAGAAACTTGTTACAAAGCCACCATCTGGCAGTGGGTTACCAATCATTTCGAACACTTGGCCATTACGGCGGTGGCGAATAAAGTGGTGGGGCGTGCCGTTTTTAAGATGCTGCACGCGCTTTTCTACATGGCGCTCAACTTCACCTGGGCCACACTCGCCGCGCTCGGCATTGTAGCGGATCACTTCCTCTATGGGTTGACCAACCTCTAAAAAGTTTTCTGGGTAGTCAAACATTTCTGCGTAGCGCTTATTCCATGCCACTAAATTAAGCTCTTTATCAACAACAGAAATACCATGGCTGAGGTTTTCAAGTGAGGTGAATAATAGGTTTTGGTTAAATTGCAGAGCTTGTGTGGTTTCATCAAAAAAGTTAACGACTTCTTCAAAGGCCATGCGTTTACCAGAGGCAACTGTGTGGATCAGCGCCTGTGCTGAAGAGGCACCAAGCACACCAGTTAAGGCGCGTTCACAATAGGCAATAAACTCAGGTTCTGGGTGTGCGTTATTATTATCTAAGTTATGAGTTAAGGAGTAATGGGCTAAAACTTGTTGCGAGCGCTGTACGCCCAAGAAGGTTTGTAGCAGAACCTTAAAGTCGTAGACGGTGGCTTTCACATTTTTATTCAAGCGTCTAGCAAACACAGCTTGATCTTTAGGATTAACAAAGGCAGCTGCCTGAATTTTATCAATTAAACGCTCATCTGCACCGAGCGAAAAACTAATGTAACAGCCAATATTGGCAAATAAAGCAATGAGGGTGCCACGAGTAATGAGTGTTTGTTGTAGCTCTGCGTTTAAGGTATTGCCTGCATCTAAAATAGGTAGCATTAAGAATAAAACCCAGCAAATGAAGCCTGCTAATAATCCCGCATAAACCCCATAAGCATGGCCTTTTCGCCAATATAGACCACCCACAATAGCAGGCAGTAATTGCGACACTAAAGAAAAGGCCACTAAACCCATACTAGCCAAAGCTTTACCATGACCAAACCATTGCTGGTAGAAATACGACAAAATCAAAATGCCAGCAATTGTGAATCGTCTAACTAACAGAATTTGTGATTTATAGCTGCTGGTGATGAGGTTACGTTTAAACTTACGACGCAGCATTAGCGGCAATACCACATCGTTTGAGATCATGGTGCTGAGTGTAAGTGTGGCTACAACAATCATCGCTGTAGCCGCTGATAGACCCCCGATAAATACAAAGGTCGTTAAAAAGGCGTTTTCGTGCATCAGCGGTAGGGCTAATACAAAGCTATCTGGAGAGAAGCCACTACCAATGCCTGGGTGTATAGCTGCCGTTGCAATAGGGAAAATCATTGCAGCAGTCAGTAACAAATACAGGGGGAATGCCCAGCGGGCTGTATAAAGATGGCGTTTATCTTGGTTATCGACCACAGTTACATGGAACTGCCTTGGTAAACAGATAATCGCCGCAGCTGCCATTAATGACTGACCGATAAAGTTAAAGCTAAAAAAGTCGAAGTTATGCCAGTGCTGCCAAATAGAGCCCTTTAGTTGCTCGGTTTGCACCGTAGTTAAATTAAATAATGTGTATAAAGCAAGCCCAGCAACGGCCACTAAAGCCAGTAATTTAATCATCGATTCAAAGGCAACAGCCAGCATCAGCCCCGAGCGATATTCGGTTACATCCACCTTACGAGTACCAAAGAATATCGCAAACATTGCCATGATAAGTGTTGCTGAAAGGGCCAGCATAGATCCCGAAATACGATCGTCGTTTTGCAGCAGTAAGAAGCTGCTACTTAGTGCTTTTAATTGCAGTGCGATATACGGAATAGTCGCTAATAAAGCGATAATCGTTACCATAATCGCGGTGGTTTGCCGTTTACCATAGCGAGCAGAAATAAAGTCGGCGATAGTGGTGATATTTTGCTTTTTACTGACCAGTACTAATTTACGTAAAAACCCTTGGCCGAAGAAAAATAGCAGCGCAGGGCCAATTAAAATAGGTAAGTAGTTCCAACTGCTGGTGGCTGCTGTACCAACCGAACCATAGTAGGTCCAAGACGTACAGTAAATCCCTAGTGAAAAAGAATAGACAAATGGGTGGTGACTAATTCTTTTTGCAAGAGGAGTGGTTTTGTCTCCCCAATTTGCCAACCAAAACAACACGCCAATATAGGCGAGTGCAACAAATAAAAGCGCAGCTGTCATGTTTAAATTCAGTAATTATTGTAATAACACTACCTTACCAGAATTATGCGCGATTTCGATGGCTAGATTTTTTGCAATAAAAATTAATAAAAAGCAAGTTGTTGATATTTAAAAGATAGTGCTGTTTTATGCGCTGTTATTAGACTAATGTCGCAGATCATTCGTTTTTACTATTTTCGCTATTTCGCAAATTTATCTTTATAGGTTAAGTTGTTGTTAAATATTGTTTTTTACCATTCGTTAACAAACGGTGTTTTGCAGTTTACGTAAACGTAAACTAACTGTTACGACTATGGTCTCAATTCCATAAATCAGAACCCTTGCTAACTTAGTTAATGACAACTAATACCACTCATTACTTTTTTGTAATGCATAAGGGGATAAAAAATGGCTTTTAAAGATGAAGAACAAGCAAAAGCTTATTGGGCGGAAAACCTCGCACTGCTATTTAAATTATTAGCAATTTGGTTTGTCGTGTCATTTGGCTTCGGCATTTTACTGGTAGACGTACTTAACGAGATACGTTTCTTTGGGTTTAAACTCGGCTTCTGGTTCTCCCAGCAAGGCGCTATTTACACCTTTGTTGCTTTGATTTTTGTTTACGTTTTCAAAATGAATACGTTAGATAAAAAATACGGCGTAGACGAATAGGAGCTAAGCAATGGATGTTCAAACACTCACGTTTATTATCGTCGGTTTAAGCTTCGCGCTTTATATCGGCATCGCAATCTGGGCTCGTGCTGGGTCAACAAATGAATTCTATGTTGCAGGGGGCGGTGTACCGCCGCTAGCAAATGGTATGGCAACCGCTGCTGACTGGATGAGTGCAGCATCGTTTATCTCAATGGCGGGTATTATCTCGTTTGCGGGTTATGACGGTGGTGTATATCTAATGGGTTGGACAGGTGGTTATGTACTACTTGCACTTTGTTTAGCTCCTTACCTACGTAAGTTTGGTAAGTTCACGGTACCTGATTTCATCGGTGACCGTTATTACTCACAAGCTGCACGTGTTGTTGCAATTTTATGTGCTATTTTTATCTGTTTCACATATATCGCAGGTCAAATGCGTGGTGTAGGTGTGGTTTTCTCTCGCTTCTTAGAAGTAGATATTGAGACCGGTGTTTACATTGGTATGGTGATTGTATTCTTCTACGCTGTATTAGGCGGTATGAAGGGGATTACATATACGCAAGTAGCTCAGTACTGTGTACTAGTATTTGCTTACCTTGTTCCAGCAATCTTCATTTCAATGATGATGACAGGTCACTTCTTCCCACAAACCGGTTTCGGTGCAACCCTTAGCGATGGCTCAGGACAGTTTGTACTTGATAAACTAGATGGACTCAGTACCGAGCTTGGCTTTGCGCAGTACACCGAAGGCTCGAAGAGCATGATTGATGTATTCGCAATCACAGGCGCGCTAATGGTTGGTACAGCAGGTTTACCGCACGTAATCGTTCGTTTCTTCACTGTTCCACGTGTTAAAGACACGCGTATCTCAGCTGCATGGACACTTGTTTTCATTGCAGTTGTTTATACAACAGCACCTGCTGTAGCGTCATTCGCTCGTGTAAACATGATTGATACAATTAACGGTAAAGACGGTAGCGGTACAGAGTACGCAGAAGCACCAGCTTGGGTTAAAAACTGGGAAAGAACAGGCCTAATCACCTTTAACGATAAAAATGGTGACGGCAAAATGTTCTACTCAGCAGGTAAGATTGATGATCCAAACAGCGCAAACGAAGTTAAAGTTGACCGCGACATCATGGTACTTGCAAACCCTGAGATCGCAGACTTACCAGCATGGGTGATTGCATTAGTCGCAGCAGGTGGTATCGCAGCAGCGCTATCAACAACAGCAGGCTTACTATTGGTGATCTCGACCTCGGTATCCCATGACTTATTAAAACGTACCTTAAAACCAGATATAAGTGACAAACAAGAGCTACTTGCAGCGCGCTTAGCTGCGATGATAGCGATTGTGATTTCAGCTTACTTTGGTATTAACCCGCCAGGGTTCGTGGCCTCGGTTGTTGCCTTCGCCTTCGGCTTAGCAGCGGCGAGCTTCTTCCCAGCCATCATTATGGGTATCTTCTCTAAGAAGATGAATAAAGAAGGTGCGATTGCGGGTATGGTGACAGGTATTACATTCACAGCGGCTTATATTATCTACTTCAAGTTCGTAAGCCCTGAGTTGAATACACCGGCAAACTGGTTATTTGGTATTTCACCTGAAGGTATCGGTCTTATTGGTATGATTGTTAACTTTGTAGTTGCAGCTATCGTACTTAAACTAACGGCTGAAACACCAGTTGAAATCCAAGAAATGGTTGAAGGTATCCGTAACCCTAAAGGTTCGAGCGCAGCACACGCGCACTAATAATACCATTTTATAAGAACACACTCTTGACGTTTAAAAGCCCGACTTAAGTCGGGCTTTTTATTTATTTCAAACAGGGGTAGTGTAGATATTGTCTCTATTATATAGCGAGAATGACCATGAATACCGAGCAACAGGAAGTCGCCCAATTTGTGATGCAGCAAACGCCATTTAATCAGCTTGATGGCGCTGCCAGTGAGTATTTTGTAAACCATCTCGATATTATTTATTTGACCCGTGAGAATCAAAATCAGTGGTTAAGTTCGGATAATCTAAGATTATTTTTAATTCGCTCTGGCGATTATGATTTAGTTGACCCAAAAGGCGATGTGATCACTAAGTTATCAAGTGGCGATTACTTTGGTTTTCCTTCATTGTTAACTGGCGAAGCAATTCAAAATAGCATTTCAGTGCAAAAGGAAGGCATTGTTTACATGCTTAACCAAGCGGCATTTGATTACTTACGCCGTGAGTATAAAGTGTTTGAGCAATACTTTGTTCGTGCCCATAAAAACCGTTTATTGTCGTCTCATTATAAAAGTCAAAACGACAGTTGGTCGGAGAAAAAAATTTGCGAGTTGATGAATCGCAAAGCCGTCACCTTGGCGCCAGATGCAAGTATTCGTCAAGCCGCTAAAAAAATGAAACAACAGGGTGTTTCATCGATTATGTTGACTGAACATGAGCGTCTTGTAGGAGTCGTGACCGACAGAGACTTACGCAACCGCGTATTAGCCGATGAGGTTGACCCACAAGAGTCAGTAAGTAGCATCATGACGTGTAAGCCCAAGTTTATTTTTGAAAATAACCGCGTGTTTTCGGCGCTACACTTAATGCTTAAGCACAATATTCACCATTTACCTGTGCTTGATGAACATCACAAACCGCTTGGTATGCTCACCAGTACTGATTTACTGCGTCAGCAAAAAAGCGACCCAGTACAATTGATTGGACGAATTTACAAAGCGCACAGCGTGGTTGATTTAAAGCGTTATTCGCAAGAGATACCCGGTTTATTAAAAGGTTTTTCAAACAATATTGATGACATCTCCTTGATTGGTAAATTATTAAGTGGCTTAACCGATGCGTTGACTTCGCGGTTAATTCGTTTGTTCCAAGAAGATAATGGTGCGGCACCAACCAGCTTTAGTTTTATTTGTTTTGGTTCACAAGCACGAGAAGAACAAACACTGCATTCTGACCAAGATAATGGCCTGTTGCTACCTGATGATTTAACAGAAGAACAACACGATTACTTTAAGCGCATGGGCGAGTATGTCTGTGAGCATTTAATTGAGTGCGGTATAAAACGTTGCCCTGGCAATATTATGGCGAGCAATGCACAGTGCCGTATGGGCATTAATGCTTGGACAGAAAAGTTTCATAAGTGGATCACCTCACCTACACCAGAGGCGATGCTCAATTGTAAGATATTTTTTGACCTACGTTTTATTGAAGGTTCCACTACCTTATATGCGCGCTTTTGTGAGCAGCTAAAACGCATTTCTAAAAATGACTTATTCTATGCGGCTATGGCCAGCGACATTAAAAATACGCCAGTGCCCATTGGTTTGTTTAATCAATTTAAATTAGAGAAAGACGAAAAGCAGCATAAGTACCTCGACTTAAAAAAACGCGGTGTGGTGATCATCAACGACATAGTACGTTTATATTCCCTCAAAGCGGGTATTCAGCGTGCTAATACGCAAGAGCGTATTGATGCGTTAATGAAATTTTCGTTACTCAATAAAGATGACTTGTATAACCTAAAAGACTGTTGGCGTTTTTTAACTCAACTGCGTTTAGGCACGCAAATTAACGAAGAGGGATTGCCTAGCAACTGTATTAACCCAAATGCGTTGAATTCATTAGAGCGACATCAATTAAAAGAAGCATTTTATTTGGTTAAACAAGCACAGCAAGCCGCCGCATTTAAGTTTGCTCGCGGTAGTTTATAGGAGAGGGTATGGTTAAACGCTGGTTAAGTCGGTATTTAGCGCGCAAGCAACTCTTGGCAGCCAATGCCTATAAAGAGCGCTACGTAGTGATAGACATGGAATTAACGGGCCTAGATCCTCGCCAGCACGAAATTGTCTCGGTGGCGTGGGTGATGATAGAAGATCAATGCATTAAACTCAGCGGTGCACAGCACTTAATAAATAAAGACGTGCAAAGCTTAGAGCAAAGCCCGATTTACCACGGTATTGCAAAACAAGACATAGATACAGGTGAAAGCCTCGAAAGCATTCTTGGCAAGCTGCATCAGCATTTTGGTGAGTGCATTTTAGTGTTTCATAACGCGGCACTTGATTGGGGGTTTTTAAAACAGGCCTGCAGAACGCTTGGGTTAGATGCAAAGGCGCGTTTAATTCTTGATACCTTTGTTATTGAAAAAAAACGCCTGCACCAGCAAGGCCACGAAATTGGGCACGATGATTTAACACTTAGCGAATGCCGTAAGCGCTACAACTTACCGCATTATAGCTCGCACCATGCCCTCACTGATGCGATGGCAACGGCCGAGTTATTCTTAGCACAGTGTCATCAAATTAGTCGAGGTAAGGCATTGAAAGTAGGGGAGCTGGTGTGAATCAGTTAGAATTAAAAGTGCCCCCAGTTGTGCTGCTGTTGATCATTGCGTTGATGATGTGGGGCACAGCTGACTTGTTTATGAGTTTTAGCTTCTCGTTTTTTGCATCATCTTTTGTAGCACTACTCATAGCATTTTCAGGTGTGATGTTTGCTTTATTAGGGGTTTATCAATTTCGTAAGCAAGGCACGACCGTTGATCCTCGAATTCCAGAAAAGTCAGCGAGTCTTGTTACAAGTGGTGTTTATCAAATTAGCCGTAACCCAATGTATGTTGGTATGTTACTAATGCTAGTTGGTTGGGGAATTTATCTTGGTAATATTGCGAGTTTTATTATGTTGCCGGTATTTATTCTTTATATGAACCGATTTCAAATTATGCCAGAAGAAACGTTTATGGCAGAGAAATTTGGGTCAGCATACCAGCAATACAAAAAATCTGTTCGTCGCTGGCTATAAAGGAAAAAAGAGAGACAGAGGTTGCTAGAGCAGTTTTATTTACCTTGCTCTCTTATAAAAATGTCTAAGGTCGATTACCAAAATTGAGCCTTCTAAAACATACTAAGCAACTTTTATTTCACATGACCTCTTATAAAAACTCTTCAGGTCGATTACCAAAATTGAGCCATCTAAAACATGCTAAGCAACTTTTATTTCACCTGACCTCTTATAAAAACTCTTCAGGTCGATTACCAAAATTGAGCCATCTAAAACATGCTAAGCAACTTTTATTTCACCTGACCTCTTATAATAATGTGTAAGGTCGATTACCAAAACTGCGCCATCTAAAACATACTAAGCAACTTTTATTTCACCTGACCTCTTATAAAAACTCTTCAGGTCGATTACCAAAATTGAGCCATCTAGGGTTGTTAAAGTAGTTTTATTTACCTTGCCCTCTTATAAAAACTTCAAAGGTCGATTACAATACCGCCATCTAAAAGGCAGCTGCCTTTATCTGCAAGCAAATAGAGTGGATTTTCTTCTTCATGGCAATCAAACTTGCAATTAATGGTTTTGGTCGAATCGGGCGCAACATCGTCCGTGCTCTGTATGAGTCTGGGCTTGAAGATCAAATCAAAATTGTCGCTATTAACGAATTAGCCGACCCTAAGGGCATTGCCCATCTCCTTAAATACGATACATCTCATGGCCGCTTTTCATTTCCAGTTAATCTTGGCGAAGATACTTTAACGGTTGCTAACGACTCTATAGCCTTATTTGCAGAAGAAAACCCTGCAGAACTGCCATGGCAAACGCTTGATGTTGATGTGGTTCTTGAATGTACTGGGGTGTATCACTCTCGTGAACATGCAGAACTACACTTAGCTGCTGGTGCAAAAAAAGTATTGTTTTCGCAGCCTGCAGATGCTGATGTCGATGCCACAATTGTGTATGGTATTAACGATGATGAGCTAAAAGCTGAACATACGATTGTTTCAAACGGTTCATGTACCACAAACTGTATTGTGCCAGTGATTAAAGTACTGGATGACGCATTTTCGATTGAATCTGGGGCTATTACAACGATTCATGCCTCGATGCATGATCAGCAAGTGATTGATGCGTATCATCATGATTTACGCCGCACTCGTGCTGCAAGCCAATCTATTATTCCGGTAGATACAAAGCTTGCTCGTGGTATTGAGCGTATTTTGCCTAAGTTTCATAGTCGCTTTGAAGCCATTGCTGTTAGGGTACCCACTATCAACGTGACGGCGATGGATTTAAGTGTAACAGTGAATACCGATGTGAATTTAGCGACTGTCAATCAAGCACTTAAGTTAGCTGCAAAAGACCGCCTTGACGGTATTTTAAGTTACACTGAAGAGCCATTGGTATCGGTAGATTTTAATCATGACCCACATTCTTGTATCATAGATGGCACTCAGACACGTGTTAGTCATAAACGACTGATAAAGTTGTTAGTGTGGTGCGATAATGAGTGGGGCTTTGCGAATCGTATGCTCGACACTGCGCGTGCGATGATGGCTGTAAGCCAATAGTTTATAAATATAATATTAGTATCGTTAACTAAGGAGAAGTCCATGTCGGTCATTAAAATGGCAGATTTAGATTTAAACGGCAAACGCGTGTTAATTCGTGAAGATTTAAATGTGCCTGTAAAAGAAGGTAAAGTGACCTCTGATGCGCGTATTCGTGCAGCATTACCAACTATCAAATTAGCGTTAGAAAAAGGCGCTAAAGTAATGGTGATGTCACACCTTGGCCGCCCTACGGAAGGGGAATATGATGAAGCGTTTTCACTTGCCCCTGTGGTTAATTATTTAAATGATGCCCTTGAGCAAACAGTTCGTCTTGAAAAAGACTACCTAGAAGGCGTAGACGTTGCTGATAACGAAGTGGTTGTTTTCGAAAACGTGCGTTTTAACGCTGGCGAAAAGAAAAACGACGAAGCATTGTCTAAAAAACTAGCTGCATTATGTGATGTTTACGTAATGGACGCATTTGGTACGGCTCACCGTGCACAAGCATCGACTCACGGTGTGGGTTTATTTGCTGATGTTGCATGTGCAGGTCCACTACTTGCGGCAGAGTTAGACGCACTAGGTAAAGCGCTTGATAACCCAGCTCGTCCTTTAGTTGCTATCGTTGGTGGCTCTAAAGTATCGACTAAGTTAACTGTACTTGATTCACTTTCTAAAGTGGTTGACCAACTTGTAACAGGTGGTGGTATCGCTAATACCTTCATCGCAGCAGCAGGTCACTCAGTAGGTAAGTCTTTATTTGAAGCTGATTTAATTGATGAAGCAAATAAATTAAGTGCGGCAGCAAAAGCTAATAACGGTGAAATCCCGGTACCAACTGATGTTGTTGTAGGTAATGAGTTCTCAGAATCTGCAGTGGCAACACTAAAAGATGTGAATGAAGTAACAGACGAAGACATGATCTTCGATATTGGTCCTGATACAGCAAACCAATTAGCAAAAATCATTGCTAATGCAGGCACCGTTGTATGGAATGGTCCAGTAGGTGTATTTGAATTTGACCAATTTGGCAACGGCACACGTGCTATTGCTGATGCGATTGCTAACTCAAGTGCATTCTCGATTGCTGGTGGCGGTGATACGCTTGCAGCGATTGATAAATACGGCATTGCCGATAAAGTTTCTTACATTTCAACCGGTGGTGGTGCTTTCCTTGAATTTTTAGAAGGGAAAAAATTACCAGCAGTTGCTATGCTTGAAGAACGTGCTAAGTAATTAGTGCGTATGCCAGCGTAGTTATTAGGTAATTACGCTGGTTTAGCTGTTAATAAAATACCTCTCACCCTCGTTTTATTTACAGCTGTTACGGTAGGCGCGAGCTTTTCGTGATGCAGTGATGCATCAAAAAATAACTTATCCGTTCAAACTAGATAGTAGGAAACTACTGTCGATACAATTTGGAGAATACCAAATGGCTTTAATCAGTATGCGACAACTTCTTGATCATGCAGCTGAAAATGGTTACGGCGTACCTGCTTTTAACGTTAATAACCAAGAGCAAATGCGCGCAATTATGGAAGCGGCTGACAAAACAAACAGCCCGGTAATTGTACAAGGTTCAGCAGGCGCACGTGCCTATGCTGGTGCCCCTTTTATTCGTCATATGATTTTAGCTGCCGTTGAAGAATGGCCACATATTCCAGTTGTAATGCACCAAGACCACGGTACTTCACCAGGTGTATGTCAGCGTTCAATCCAGTTAGGCTTTTCATCAGTTATGATGGATGGCTCATTAATGTCTGATGGTAAAACTCCTTCAAGTTATGAATACAATGTTGATGTTACTCGTCAAACCGTTGAAATGGCACATGCTTGTGGTGTGTCTGTAGAAGGCGAGTTAGGTGTTTTAGGTTCACTTGAAACAGGTGAAGCAGGTGAAGAGGACGGCGTGGGTGCAGAAGGTAAATTATCTACTGATCAAATGCTAACAGATCCTGAAGAAGCCGCTGATTTCGTTCGTAAAACTCAAGTTGATGCACTTGCTATTGCTTGTGGTACATCACATGGTGCGTACAAATTCACGCGTCCACCAACAGACGATATCTTAGCGATTGATCGCATCAAAGAGATCCACGCGCGAATTCCTAACACGCACTTGGTAATGCATGGTTCGTCTTCAGTGCCACAAGAGTGGTTAGAAGTGATCAACCAATACGGTGGTGAAATCCCTGAAACCTATGGTGTGCCAGTAGAGCAAATCATCGAAGGTATTAAATACGGTGTTCGTAAAGTAAATATCGATACCGATCTTCGTTTAGCATCTACAGGTGCAATTCGTCGCCACTTAGCTTTAAACCCAGCTAACTTCGATCCACGTAAATACTTAGCTGAAGCAACGAAAGCAATGACTGAGATCTGTGTTGCTCGCTACGAAGCCTTTGGTACGGCAGGCCAAGCTGGTAAGATCAAGCCTATCTCTTTAGATGATATGCACCTTAAATACTTATCGGGTGAACTTGATCCACAAATCAAGTAATTGATAATAAATCGAAAAAGCCGGCTTGCATGCCCAATGCCGATCAGTTAAGCAATTGACATTTGGCATAATAGGATCAAAATCCGATGATCACAGGTCATCGGATTTTTTTATGCCCCTTAATCATAGCTTCGCCAATATTTCATCATTTATCGATTCTAATATTCACAGCTTGTCGGAAATACTGGATGAGTCTTTAATACAACAAGCACTTGCAGAGTCTGGGGTCGCAACACTCAGGAAGCGCAGGCTACCTCTTGAGCTAATGGTCTGGAGTGTGATTGGCAGCGCATTGTTTCGAGATATGCCTATGACTCAGGTCATTAATCGCCTTGATATTGTATTACCAAGTAAGAAACCTTTTGTAGCTCCTAGTGCGATTGTTCAAGCAAGACAGCGTTTAGGCTCGGAATCTATTCGTCATATCTTTAATATGACTCAATCCCGTTGGCATCAAGACACACCACATCCAAACTGGTGTGGATTAACCTTACTTGGCGTTGATGGCGTGGTGTGGCGTGCAGAAGACACGCCAGCTAACAATGATGCATTTGGTAAGTTGCACAATGACAAACGCGAATCGGCTTTTCCTCAAATTCGTATGGTCTGTCAAATGGAACTCACAAGTCACTTATTGACCGCATCCGCCTTTGACGCCGTTGCGGCTAATGAAATGACGCTCGCTGAGCAGCTGATAGAGCAAACACCCGACAATAGCCTAACGCTGTTTGATAAAGGTTTTTACTCATTAGGGCTACTTCATAAATGGTCTACCACTGGTACATCAAGGCACTGGCTAATTCCCTTAAAAAAAGGCACGCAATATGAAGTTATCAGGGA
>NZ_VFBD01000023.1:0-34136 GCF_011319765.1 Pseudoalteromonas sp. MB47
CCAGCCGGCGACACAGATAACCAACTGCACAACTTCTTCACTGTGCGTTTGGCGTCTGTGACCTTGTGGATATATTCGAACCTTATTCTTTTAGGCTGTCGAAGTAGACCTTCGCCTTTTTTAAAACGTCATTCTCCAACTGAGCATCTTCGAGTTGCTTCTCAAGCTTGCGAATTTGGCGTTCTAAATCTGTGTATGATTTGTCAGGGCCTTGGTTCTTTAGTGGCTTTGCCGTTTTCTTTTTCGAGGTCATGTGACTTCTCCAACTTGATAGCATGTCAGGATGAATACCGTACTTATTAGCGACCATCTTAACTGTATCTGTGGTGTCTAACGACTCTTGAACGACTTTTATTTTAAATTCGAGGGAATATCTACGCTGTGACTTTACTTTCATGATTACTGACTCCAAAAAGGTGTCTACTTTTATGGAGTCAGATCAGTCAGCCGTAAAAAATCGAGAAGTTAGATTTCAGAAGTCAGATATCAGTTGATCGAGAGGGTGGTTTTATTTTTTATGTAATTACACAAACAATCTTGTTGTTGAGGAATGTATTTTACTTTGTTCTAACCACTAACCACTAACCACTAACCACTTTTTACTAACTCCCCCATCTGTACTATCTTTTCTAAATCCAACTTGCAGGAGAGTAAGATGTATTTAGTTAGACTGATTTATACAAGTGAAATTAGCGATGGGTTTGGGCCTAATGATATTGAGGATATTCTCGAAAAGGCGAAAAAGAAAAATGCTGAATGTAATGTAACAGGGCTACTTTGTTTTAATAGTACTCATTTTATGCAGTGTCTTGAAGGATCGCGAAAAGCAGTGAATGCAACGTATCATCGTATTTTGAATGATAAAAGGCATCGCAACATTATCATGCTGAACTATTGCGAAATTGCAGAGCGGGAATTCGAAAAGTGGTCGATGGGGTACATACCATATTCAAAACTAACAACGCCATTAAATATTAAATACTCAGGTACTAGCGATTTTAATCCATTAGCAATGTCAGCAGGAAGTGCTCACAAATTGATGCTTGCTTTGCGAGACTCCATGCTGGATAAAGTTATTTAATATTAGCCCGTACCTTTAAAGCGAGATTTGCTCTCCTTCGTTCATTATATAAACCGGAACTTGGCTGTTCATCTGCTTTTGCATATTTAACAACCTAAGTAATGCCGAATGACTTGAATGGTCACCCATTTGCCAGCTTGAGTTGCCGTAACCCCATGGGATCATCACTTTACAGCTTAACTCTTCTGCCGCGTTTAATGCATCTTCAGGTGTAGTATGAACATAACGATACCACTTACCATCTTCTTCATGGTAGTAGGAAGCAATTGGCATTAAGCACACATCAATCTCGCCGTATTTTTGCTTAATATCTAGAAAGTGTTTTGAGTAACCGGTATCACCAGCAAAAAACAAGGTCTTACCATTTTGCTCAAGTAACCAACCATTCCATAAGTCTTTATTGTGGTCGTCGTAAATGAAAGGCACCATAATGCGACTGCTAAAATGATGGGCCGGCACCGAATGAATCGTTAGGTCATTAATTTGTGTACTTGCATACCACGCCATCTCTGAAATATTAAAGCCACCAGTCGGAAAATTATCTGCAAAGCCTAGTGGCACTAAATAGCGGGGAGCATTACCAATTTCTTCGATATCTGCTTTATTAAAATGGTCATAGTGAATGTGTGAGTACATTACCGCGTTTAAACCTTCGAGCTCTGACTTAGTAGGCCAAAATCCGGGCTTACGATAACTGCCACCAGCAAGTTTAAAGGCCAAGTCTACGGGTGAGTCAAACTGATCTTTAACAGGGTCAAACAACAGTTGTTCACCATTTGGTGATTGAATATAAAAGCCTGCATGACCTAACCAACGGACTATAAACCCTGTATTTGTTGCTGGAACTATTTGTTCTGCTTGATATTGGCACTGAGAATTGCTGTCATCACATATAAGTAGCTCTGATGGTTCATAGCAATTGTCTGTACAGGTTGTTGGGTATTCTTTATCACCCGGATAAAGGTTGTGGTAGCGACCTTCGAAGTCACCTTCAGTTTTTAATGGGGTTATAGTGCCTTCACCGGCAATAACATTCACTGTATTTGAGTTGCTACATGCGCTTATAAGTGCTGCTGCAATAAGTGTTGAGAGTGTTTTTAAATACATACTATGCTTACTTTTTATTCTTTGCCGTGAGTTTAGCAAAATAAAAATTAAGATAAATCATTAAAAAGTAACAAGAGGTTACACAAAAAAGCCTACGTTTAAGTAGGCTTAGATATTAATAGCTTGAGCTGATTAGCCCGCTTTATTCATTTGCTCAATGAACTTATTCGAGTCTTCAATTGATTTGTTCATATCGTCCATTAACACTTTAATATCCCGTTTAAGATTTGTGAACTCACCTTTGATAGCTGTAACAGCCTGTGCGTTTAGGTTATGTTTTAAGTACAAAACATTGTCATGTAAAGATGATAACACCGGCTCCATTTTGCTTTCTGCACTGCGCATTGAGCGAAGTAGTTGATCAAACTGGCGCTTAGTTGCATTGAGCTTTTTGCTGCTTTCACGTTTTAGTGAGGCGCTTTTGTATTGTTCTAGCTCGTCGGCCCATTCATCAAACAGTGCCTCAGCTACATCTTCTACTTTATTGATATTGTTTGTAACGTCGTTCGCTGCAGCTAAGCTCGACTCGTAATCATCATTCAGTTGATTGTAGGCATCTTGTAGCTCACCACCATCAAAGTTGATCAGCGTGGTTAATCTGTCTAGTGCTGATTGAAACTCTTCTTGTGACTCTTGCTGTGCTTCTTTTGTTTCTTCTACGCGGTCCACTAAAATGTCGCGTTTATGCACACCGACAGACTCCATGGCTGAGTAATAAGCTGACTGGCAGCCCGATAATGCCATTGTAACTGCAAATAGTGGTGCACTTAAAAGTGTCAGTTTTTTCATTGAGAATCCTTTTTAGGTACCTGTCATTTCAAATTATGTGGTGGATTGCTATGATTATCAAAACATTTTAGCAGAAATTAGATTCTATGGACGAGAAGCTCAGTCGGTATAAGCTGCAAATAAGCATTTTCTTAAAACAACAACCTGCTTGGTGGATGCAGTATCTCAATCGTTGTATTGACGATCAAATCACAGTCAATGCGGGTTATTTGGCTTATGTAACCTTATTATCAATCGTGCCTTTAGTGGCAGTTGGTGTGGCTATTTTTTCTGCTTTCCCAGGTTTCGAAAGCACCTTGGTAACCATAGAAAACTTCTTGTTTACTAATCTTGTGCCGACCTCTACAGATGTAATTAAAGAGCATATCAGCGCTTTTGCCGGTAATGCGAATAAAATGACTGCCGTCGGTGTGGGCTTTTTAGCGGCGGTATCCTTGTTACTTATTCGCAATGTCGATGCTACATTAAATCGAATTTGGCGTATAAAGAAAAAGCGCCCAATGATGATTTCGTTTGCCGTTTATTGGATGGTGCTCAGCCTAGGCCCGGTGTTATTAGGGGCTAGTATTGGTGTTACTTCATATATTGTGTCGTTAGTGTCGTTTGCCGATCAAGGCATTCCCGGCTTTAGCGGCTTTTTATTGAAACTATTACCTTACATAATTTCAATGATTGGCTTCATTATGCTCTATACTTTAGTTCCTAACACACGAGTTCCATTTAGAGCGGCAATTCCGGGCGCTTTGTTTGCAGCTATGTTGTTTGAGCTGACAAAAAAAGGCTTTGCTTTGTACATCAGCCACTTCCCATCATACGAAGTTATTTATGGGGCGTTGGCGACAATCCCTATTTTATTTGTATGGGTGTATTTGTCGTGGATTGTCGTATTACTCGGTGCAGAATTTACTGTATGTATCAGCCCTGAGAATATCGAGGACACGCCTGATATAGAGGTTTAAATTCACTGCACCTAAGGAGAGCGAGGTGCAGTTACATCCACAATATGTTGCCAACCGTGATTATCACTTAAGTGTTGGCGATGGTCATCAAATCCATGTGCAAGAATATGGTGCGTCTACAGGGATTGCTGTGGTGTTATGCCATGGCGGTCCTGGTGCGGGTCTATGCCCTGAAAATTGCCGCTTTTTCGACTTAGAACGTTTTCGAGTGATCATGTTCAGTCAGCGCGGTTGCGGTCACTCAACACCCCATGATAGTTCAACCAATACCACCTCAGAATTAGTTGCCGATCTCGAGTATTTACGCCAGCAACTGGGTATTGAAAAGTGGCTGGTGTGTGGTGAGTCATGGGGTGCCACTTTGGCACTTGTCTATGCTATTCATCACCAAAAGCATGTTGCAGGGCTTATTTTACGGGCTAGCTTTTTAGCTTGTAACAGTGACTTCGAGTGGCTTTACACAACAAAAGGAGCCGGCGCGCATTTTTACCCTGAATGCTTTAATGAATTTGCACATAATTACACTGATTGGCACGCCTTACTCGACTTTTATCAGCAGCAACTAAACAGTGACGATCAAATTAAAGCTAGTAAATTTGCCAAGTTATGGTGTCATTGGGAGCAGGTATTGTGTCATGGTGAGCCTTTGACAAACTGGAGTTTACAGGAGCCCCATGTCGGGTTAAATCAAGCAAGGTTAATGGTGCATTACTTTCGTCATCACTGTTTCATTGAAGAAGGCTTTATCGCAGAAAATGTACATTTACTGACTCATTTACCGATTTGGTTTATTCATGGCCGCGCCGATTTGATTTGTCGATATAGTGCCGTACAGCAGCTTGCTGAGCAGTTAAATGCACAATTATTGATTTTAGATGGCATTGGGCACAGCAGCGATAATCAGGTATATTTGGCGGCAATGCGACGTGCCGCAGATTTAATGTATATCAAGTTATCGAGGGATCAATGCAAGGCTTAATTCAAAGAGTAAAACAAGCAAAAGTAGAAGTGGCAGGCGAAGTAGTGGGTGAAATTTCACAAGGTATTTTGCTGCTATTAGGTGTTGAAAAACAGGATACCGAGCAAAGCGCCCAGAAGCTTTTACACAAAGTCAGCAATTACCGCATTTTTACCGATGAACAAGGAAAGATGAACTTAAGTTTGAACGATATCAAAGGTGAGCTTTTAGTGGTTTCGCAGTTTACCTTAGCAGCCGACACCAAAAAGGGCATGCGTCCAAGCTTTTCAAGTGCTGGCACGCCAGAACAAGCCAATACGCTCTATGAGTATTTTATTGCAGAGGCTAAAAAAGCAGGCTTAACAGTGGCTACAGGGCAATTTGGTGCTGATATGCAAGTAAGCCTATGTAACGATGGTCCCGTTACTTTTAATTTATCTGTGTAATAGACAGCTACTTTTTGATCATCACGATATGATTCACGTAGTCGGGGATTTTTACAATGCTTGGGCGCTTGCCAAACTCGGTGATTAGCAGGTGCTCAAGTTGCTTTAGTTGCGATGGGTGATTAGATAAAAAATTAATGAACAACAAGCCATCTTTTGCCATCGCTGCTCTTAGTTTGGTGTAAAACAGGTGCTTGTATAAAAATAATGGTGCATCTACCTCACTGAATAAATCTAAGATGATCCAATTGTATTCGTTGTTTTGCTCTAATACTTGCTGCGCATCAAAACAGTGCAGGTTACTGGCATGGTCGCCACCAAAGTAACGTTTATAGCAGTGAATTATGTCGGGGTTTTTATCAACCGATGTCAGTTGGCTATCAGGGTAGGTGTGCTGTAAGTAGTTACGAATAGCACCACCACCTAGGCCTAATTCTAAAATCTTTTTCGGTTCCTCTAAGTCTTGCCAAAGCTTTGCAAGGTATTGTAAATGAGGGAAAAGTAATCTGGCAGGTCGGCGTTTTTCAATGACCGATTGCAGGGTTTCGTTGATCAGTAACCAGCGTAATTGGTTAAGTTGCCTAACTTGAATACTGTAATTGCCTTGTTTATGCCAATAAATGAGCTGCCCTAATCGGTGACAGTCCTCAATAAAACTATGTTTTACTGCGCCACTGGGTTCAAGAAAATGTTCCATATTTCGGGCCTTTAGCGTGTTATTATAATAATTAGACAATTATTTCAGCATAGACCAGTAAGCATAAAGTGCAATTGTGCATTAGTTTTTACAGCCATGAATAATAATTTAGGCTGGGTCACCAAAGTATTATTCCAACTTGATAGAAGATCGCGTATCGTAATCCGCATTGCAAAGGCCACGACAGAAAAACAACAGACCCGTGGCTGAATTATCACAGGAGTTTTTATGTTTAAAGTGACCACCCCGCAAAGCAGCGAAGATTGGCAAGCATACTATTCATTACGTTGGCAGGTTTTAAGAGCACCCTGGGGCGAGCCGCGCGGTTCTGAACAAGATGACTTAGAGCAAGACGCAGAGCACCGCTTTATCAAAAATAATGATGGCGAAGTATTAGGCGTAGCTCGCCTGCATTTTAATAATCATCAGCAAGCGCAAGTTCGTTATATGGCGGTTGCTGAAGGTAATCGTAACCAGCATATTGGTAGCCGTTTATTACATGAATTAGAAAAAATCGCATGGACTCAAGATGCAGATGAACTGGTATTGTTTGCTCGTGAGCGAGCCCTTGATTTCTATAAGCGTCATGGCTACGAATTAAAAGAAAAAGCACACCTTGCCTATGACGATGTACAGCATTGGAAAATGGTAAAACAAAAACCCTCTGAGCCGGGTTGGTTCCGTCATCCAAACTGGACACAAGTACTACAAAATACGTGGCGTGAGTCGATCCCTATCAGTGATGCAATGGGAATTAAAGTAGAAAGCTATACCGATTGGCAGTTTACTACGCGCGCTGATCTAGATGCGAACTTAAATCTTCATAACACTATGTTTGCCGGCTCGATTTATAGTTTAGCGACCTTAACAGGCTGGGGCGCAACTTACCTAGCGCTTAAAGAAGCTGGCCTTGAAGGGAATATCGTGTTAGCAGATGCCAACATTAAATACCTTAAACCACTGAATAACGATCCTCGCGGGAGTGTTGAGTTGGCTGGTTGTAAAGGCAAGTTAGTTGATTTAGAAGACAGTGGTAAAGCAAGCTACCATGTGCCAGTAAATGTATACGATGGTGATGTGTTAGTGGCAGAATTTGAAGGTCACTTCATCGTTAAAAAATAACGAATATTCAGAGCGAGCTAATTAAAGCTCGCTCTTTAAGTTAAAGCAAGTCAGTTAACATAACAATTAAAGCAAGTCAGTTAACAGAATACCCACACCAAAACGTTCAATATCAGCGTTGTAATCAATTAAGCTCTCGCCATAACCATTGAAGTATTGTGCGTAGCCACGTAATCGGCCCCAAAGAGGGAAAGACCAATCTAATTGAATTGCACCACGGTTATCTGAATTTAAGTTATTACGGGTCATAAAGCTAAACTCATGCTCGTTGTAACGGTATGCACCCGAGAATTCAAAGTAACCCATGTATTTGTAGATATCAGGGTTGTCATCACCTTTAGCTTCTAGTTCATCATCTTTTTTATCTTCAGGAATGCGGTACCAAGGCTTAAAGCTAAATACAAAGCCATCTTTTTCCCATAAGAAGTCAGCATAAATACGGTTCCACGAACGTGAATTAGGCTGGCTGCGGCCATTAGATTGATGTGAAGCACCAATTGCAATCGCCATTTCATCGCCCCAAAGCACATGCTCAGGATCAAGGTAGTTCACCCAGAAGATCTCTGGTTCGTAGTTTGTTTCACGAAACGGCGATGAAATATCTTTGTTATAAAACTGCCAAAACGATTGCATGGTAAATGCAAAAAATACGCCTTGGTCTTTATCTGAGAAGCCTTCGAAGATAGGCACTTTGATTGATAATTGATATTTTACTTCAAGATTATCAAGTGGCTCGCCATCGACTTCTTCAGCGAGGTCTTTTAGGCCATCAAAAGGGCGCTCATTCGGATTAGATACGTAAGAAAGCGGTAAAATATAGTTACGCTTATGTGGGGTGATCACATTACGGTTTTTCTTGCTTACTTCTTCACGGGCTTTACGTTTGTCTAAAGCGGTGAGCTTTTTGCTTTCATCTAAATCAGAGCACTTTTTACGAAGTTCTTCGAGTGTTTGCTTGCCGTCACCGCCAATAGCTTCGTTCAAAATACACTGCTTTACGAGTTCTAGTGCATCATCTTGTTCGTTAGTTTGTGGTTGTTCAGTTTGAGCAAATACAGGTACAGAAAATAAGCCTGCGGCTGCCAGCCAAATGCGCCATCCCATTGCAGTTCCCTTTCAGTAGACTTGTAAGTAGGTATAATTATAACGATTTTTACATAAGTAACCGTGAACTTGTACTGAATTGTTGAAATTTTAGGTAAATAGAGAGCCCCAAGCTAAGCTTGGAGCCCTGCTGTAACGGCCTAAGAGCATAAGCCGTTGACTCTCACGCAATGAGAAGGGATGAGCTTATAGCTCAAATACGTTGGTAAAAAACTTATAAAGTTCGGTACCTTGATTCACGCTTGCTGAAGCAAAATGCAAAATAGCAATGGCGTCTTTATCAAAACTTAATGTTTGTAGCGGCTGCTCAGAAAGGTAGCGCTCCATTCTTAAAATATGGGCGATAGGCTCACCAGCTTTAATATGGCCGCCCAGTGGGGCAAGGTATTCAACCATGCCACCCATAGGTGCATAGTAAGCTACATAATCTTCAAGCATGCAGGCATAGCGTGTCATCGCTTTTGGATGATACGCAGCATCAACTAATACCTCTTTGTGATTGAGGTAACTTAAAATGCTATTTGCATCTTCAAGTGCCGCACTTAAATCGATTTTTTCTTGGCTACCAAGTTCAACAGTGAATGCTTCGACTTGAACAGCAAATTCACGGCCTTGTTTGCCAAGCTCTTCAGATAGTGACCACCATGGGCAGAAACTCGCTTCATCCATCGCGCCATCAAAATCACTTGGGATCAGTAACACATGCTCGATGTTGAAGTAGCTTGCGCTGTCTTTGGCGTATTCAGGGCAATATAAGTGCTTACTCGAGATAGGCCCGGTGTGAAGGTCTAAAACAATATCTGCCTGATGGGCAAGCTTTTGCAAGTTAAGGGCAATACGCTTACCCGTTGTTAGGCTGTAATCAGGGCCTGTTAATTGACTATCGATGTCAGCAACGAGTGCCTGTTTAAACGCCGCTTTAAGGGTCGCATCATCACAGTCTTTGTGCTGTTCAGCAATCTGTGACGGTAACGCTTTATTAAAGCGGTACATGCGGTTCCAGTTGGTGCCCGTAATTGGATCGAAGCGACCTAAAGTAAACTCACCTGATTTTTGATTGCAACCAATAGGGTTGGCATAAGGCACTAGGGTAATATCGCCACGCAGCTTGAGTGATTTTAGCTGCTCAAGCAATTGATAAATTACTGCATTACCTTGTACTTCAGCGCCGTGCATATTGGCTTGTATATACACGTTTGGGCCTGTGCCATCCCCTTTTAAGCGATACACTGGGATTGTCAGAGGTAGGCCGTTGGCAATCTCGCCAACCACAATATTCTCTTGGCTGATTAATTCTTTACTCATGGCGATTACCTTAAATAATAGCTGGCATCTTCAGCGCTACGAATGCACTCAATATTGCCTTGTTCAAGGATGTATTCAGCGGCTAATTCGTGGCATAAAAAGTACGGCATACTTTCGGTAAAGCCATACGCGCCACATTGGCTGAATACCAACCAGTCTTGCTCATTTAAATCGCTCGCTAATTGGTGTTCACCTAAGCAATCAAGGGCGGTGCAAAGCGGGCCGTATAAAGTCATTGCCGCAGGCTCAGCCGTCGATTCGCGAAGTAAGGCCGCAGGGAAATCTTGGCTTGTCACAGCTGGGCGAAGTAAATGGTTAATACCGCCTGATAAAATCACCTGCTGTTGATTGTAATTTACTTTACGCTCAACCACTGGCGTTGCGTAATGGCCGCATTCGCCCACCGCATAGCGGCCAAGTTCCATCCAAAGCTCTTTGACACCGGCATCTGCTTTAATGCTAGCCAAAGTCTCAATAAGTGCAGACCAATCGAGTCGGTTAGCATCTTGAGTATAAGGAATGCCTAAGCCACCCCCTAAGTCGAGAATATTAAGGTTAATGTTTAATGAGCGTGCTAGCTGTTGCAGTGGCGCAATCATCGCGCGCCATAGCTCGGCGAGCTTGTCAGTGCTCAGCATATTGCCCCATTGGAAAATATGCAGACCATCAAAGCTAAGAGCAGGGTAATCACTTGCAGTAAGTGCTTGCCATTCATCGCAGCCTAAACCAAAGGGGGTGAGGCTATCACCACCGAGTGGATTCTTTTCGCTGTCTGGCCAACGAAGTTGAACACGCAATAGAACTTGCAGCTGACAATTTGCTTTTGTTGCTTGTTCGTTTAACCAGCGCACTTGGTTAATGCTCTCGGCCACAAAAGTACGTACGCCGCGAGCAATAAAATGTGAAATTTGTGCAGGGCTTTTTGCAGGCCCTGTGTTGAGCACGCGCTCGCTATCGATGCCTTGAGCAAGTACTTGCTCAAGTTCACCTTTACTTGCAACATCAAAGTTAAACCCTGCGCTGTCTAAACATTGAATAATGCGAGACAGTGGGTTGGCCTTAACGGCATACCAAAGTTTTACATCGGTTTGCGCAGTCAGTTGATTTAAATGTGCAGTTAATTTATCTAAATCATAGATGAAAAATGGCGTATCAAGATGCGTTGAAACTTGCTCAACCGCTTGCTTGATGGGCGTGCTCAAAAAGCTCATTAACGTAAAACCTCTTCTAACAGTAATGATGCATCGCTTTGTTCATCACGGTATTTCACGATCAATGCACACGACATGCTAAGACCTTGTTCACGAGCCCATGCATTTGAAGCTGGGCGAGAGCCAGGGATCACAATCGCGTTTTCTGGGATGGCTTCACCTTTGTCTAGCTGGCGCTCGTTAACGCAATCGTAAACAGGAATGGTTGCCGATAAGCGTACACCCGGCGCAAGTACAGCACCTCTTTCCACAACCACACCTTCAACAATAACGCAGCCTGCACCGATGAATGCGTCATCTTCAATAACCACAGGGCTGGCACCAATTGGCTCAAGCACACCACCTAATTGTACTGCTGCACTTAGATGAACATTTTTACCCACTTGTGCGCATGAACCCACTAATGCGTGGCTGTCGACCATCGTGCCTTCGTCGATGAACGCGCCAATATTTACATATGCTGGTGGCATGATAATGGTGCCTTTAGCAACGTGTGCGCCACGACGAACACTGCTACCACCTGGTACCATACGCACGCCAGCATCGGCTGCAAAGCCTTGTGGAGCTAAGTTGTGCTTATCAACAAAACCACCCGGGAACTCAGTGTTTGTGCCATTTTTAAAGGCTTCTAAAATGCCTTGTTTAACTTCAACATTGGCGTGCCAGTTGCCGTTCTCGTCTTGTGTTGCCGCGCGAACTGCGCCTGATTCTAAGTTGTTTAATAATTCTAACCAGCTCATGATAAAACCTGTTTTTAGTTCCAAGATAAAATTGTGTTGTTTGCGTGGGTGATGCTGTCTGTTTGCTCAAGCTCTAAATGCGTAAGCGGCGGACGTAAATGCGGGGTATTTATTTTACCTTGCAGGTGCATCAGTACTTTTACGGGGATTGGATTTGCCACAGCGAATAAACTTTGAATCGCTTGCGACCAATCGGTGAATAGATTTGGGTATTGACCACTTAAACTGCGTTTAACAAACTCATGGGTTTGACTCGGCCAAGCATTCGCGGCAACCGAAACTAAACCTTTTGCTCCTGCTTGAGCAAAATACGGCATAAGAGCATCATCGCCACTAAATATGGCCAGTGTTGGCGATGCCGTTCTAAAGCCTTCAAATTTGCTAATGTCGCCACTGGCTTCTTTTAAAGCCCAAAGATTTTTGTGGTCAGCAAGGTTTTTGATCACCTGCGGTGAAATCTCAACTGCACTGCGTCCAGGTACGTTATACAGCATACATGGGTGATTACTTGCATCAAGAAGGCTTTCAAACCAATGTGTTTGGCCAACTACCCCAGGTTTTGCATACAGAGGTGAGCCCAATAGATAGCCATGAATAGGTAGTTGGTTGCAGTATTCAACCCAAGCAACTTGTTGCTTGAGGTTCATGCCGCCCACAGCAACCATGAGTGGTACACTCGGTGCTAATTGGCAAACATGCTCCACGATGGCTTGTTGCTCTTTGAGTGAAAGCGCCAGTCCTTCACCGGTACTGCCAAGTAATAAAATGCCGTTATTTGCATCTTGCTGCTCAGCGACCAGTTGTTCAAGGGCCGTGTAATCGACCTCGCCAGATTCAGAAAATGGCGTGACAAGCGCTGTCCATAATGGATAGTCGTTTAAATCAAAATTGTTGATCATCTCTCACGAACTTATAAGGTATTCGAAGAGTTTATGCGGGAACATTTGAATGGAGCCGCATGTCGTCGTTCGAACAAGGTATAATTCGAAGAGCGAATGGGCTTAAAATAATAAAGACGCGACGGCCTTATTATACTAAGACCAGAAGCTCTCCACCAAACTAATCAATAGCGCTTTGCTATTGTTGGTGACAGTCGCTGGGATTCAGCCCAGTCGCCCGAAATAAGCACCTCACAAACGGTGTTACTTCTCGGCGTTAATTCCCCTCACGTATGATCAACAGAGTCTGTGCTCTTCCCATACGCTACCTGAATAACGCACCTCTTCCAGCCCTTTATGCTCGCTTTAAAGGTTAAAGCCAACATAGTTAAATAGGGTATTTGCAGCGATTAAAGCATTTTAGCCGTCTAGGTGTCAAGGCGAGGAATTTGTTTTTTAGTGACCGAATTTGCAACATGGTTACGTATAACCGTGTTTTTACGTACACTTAGCGCTAACCAAATCAATTGGAAAAATGATGGAAAAATTTAACGATATTTATCAACGAGCCGTATCTCGAAAGGGCAGTGAAGAAATGCTGCAAGCACTGTTATCAAACCCGCTCGACGATGCTGATATTGCTAAAATGCATGACGATTTATGGTTAGAAGAGTTCACGCGTAAAGTCTTTCAAAGCGGTTTTTATTGGTCTGTTATCAATAATAAATGGGCTGGTTTTCGTGATGTGTTTTGGGATTTCAGTGTAGAAAAATTGTTGATGATGCCGCCAGATATGCTCGAGCAAAAAGCCAGTGATGAGCGAATTGTTCGTAATTTTAAAAAAGTACAAACGATCCCAGAAAATGCGTACATGATCCACGAAGTTGCTGAGAAGCATGGCAGCTTTAGCCAATTTATTGCAGATTGGCCTACTGACAATATTATTGGTTTGTGGGCTTATCTTAAAAAGCATGGTGCGCGTTTAGGGGGAAATACTGGCCCATACGCTTTACGAGCGCTTGGTAAAGATACTTTTTTACTTTCTCGGGATGTAGAAGCCTATTTGCGTGCCCATGAGTTGATAGATGGCGGCTTACAAACTAAAAAGTCACTGCAAGCAGCGCAAGATTTTTTCAACGAATTACAACAGCAAAGCGGTTACAGCCTGCAGGCACTAAGCCAACTAGTGGCCTATGGTGTAGGCGATAATCGTGTGGGTGTCGCAACACGTTAAGGACAGTTATGAAACTGCAAACTCGATACACAGATATTAGTGAACTACTTGCTATCAAGGATATGCCGAGCGCCGTTGCCGAGCCGCAATTACTGCTATTTAATGACAAGCTAGCTGATAATTTCGCAATTAAACACGACAGCGAATTTTTAGCTAAATTGCTATCTGGTTCAACGATAGATAACGACGTTGCGCCGGTTGCTCTTGGTTACTCAGGTCATCAATTTGGTCATTTTTCACCGCGTCTTGGTGATGGTAGAGCGCATTTACTTGGTGCTATTGCAGATAAAGATGGCACATTGTGGGACTTGCAGCTAAAAGGCGCTGGAGCAACAGTGTTCTCGCGCGGTGGTGATGGTCGCTGTGCCATTGGTCCAGCTGTTCGAGAGTACATTATGAGTGAGGCACTTCATGCGCTTGGCATCGCAACTACGCGCTGTTTAGCTGTGGTTACAACTGGCGAAACGGTATATCGTCAGCCACCACGCCCGGGGGCAGTTGTTACTCGCCTAGCTCAAAGTCACATCCGTGTTGGTTCATTTCAATACTTAGCTACACAAGGTGATATAGAAGGGCTAGAGAAGCTCGTTGATTACGCAATTAATTGTCATTTTCCTTACATTAGCAGTACGGGTGAGCAGCGTTATATTGAGTTTTTAACTGCTGTACTCGATAAGCAAATAGAGCTGGTTATCAGTTGGATGCGAATTGGCTTTATACACGGTGTGATGAACACAGATAATACCTTGATTAGTGGTGAAACCATTGACTATGGCCCTTGTGCGATGATGAATCAGTTTGACCTAGACACGGTATTTAGTTCGATTGACCATCAAGGGCGTTATGCATTTGGAAATCAACCGAATATTGCTAATTGGAATATTGCACGCTTGGCTGAAAGCTTAATTCCGTTATTTGCTGATCAAGAGAGTGCCGTCGAACAACTCTCACCGGTTGTAAATGGCTTTGCAGCTAAATTTAATGATGCATTTAATACTATGTGGCAGCAGAAATTAGGATTAGCTGGTCAGCACGAAGGCGATCATGCTTTAGTTTCAGAGTTGCTAGGTTTAATGAAGCAACATCAGCTCGATTATACTAATACTTTCAATGCTCTGACTGAATCTTTACTTGCGGATTTCGCAATTCCAACTAGTTTAAAAGAGTGGCATAAAAAGTGGAACGTGAGGATTTCGTCTAAAAGTTATGAAACTATGCGCGCTGTTAATCCTGCAGTCATTCCACGTAATCATACTATTGAAAGGATCTTGGCTGAGTATGAGCAGACAGGAACTAGCTCATCCATCAATGATTTTTTAGCATTAATATCAAGGCCATACGCGTACTGTAAAGAGCATCAACGTTGGTATGAGCCGCCAAATGACGGTGACAAAAACTATCAAACCTTCTGCGGTACATAAGTGAAAGTTACATCGTTGAATGAAAGCAAGTTATTTATCGCTTTTGAATGTTCGCCGATTGAGCAGAATAATCACTGGTGGTATCATTGATTTTAGGTAAATTATTGCTTTAAGTAGTGTTCTACTACTATGCTGGTAGTTTGAAGGTTTTTAATCGGAATAAGTTGCCACTAAACAGAGTTGCTTTTATTAAGAATAAAATCTTAATAAATATTTAATGTAGCCGCCTATAAAATTTCATTAAATTAGTTTTTAAGCTGCTATATAGTTTTAAGTACTCAAAATACATTAGCTTTAATAGCTTTATTGTGAAAATGGGAAGGAAATAATGAAACTAAAATCACTTACTATTGCGTTAGCACTTGCTGCAACTAGTACAACAGGCTTCGCTGCTGATAAAGAAGGTTTTTATATCGGCGCATTTGGCGATTACTATGATAACTCTTGGGAAAATGTTCGCGATTATCCGCCTGGTGGATTAGATGTAGATGATTCAACCGGTTGGGGCCTAGAATTAGGTTATCGTTTTAGCGATTATTGGAGTGCTCGTTTAGAGTATGCTGATATGGATTTCGATTGGAGTGCAGAGCTTAACGACGGCACATCTGTAAGTGGTTCAGAAAGTGGCAAGCGCTATGGTATCGATGCGTTATATCATTTAGGTGGCGGCCCATTCTACGGCATTTTCGGTCTTAAAAATTTGGATGCGCTTGACGAAGATCTAATGTTTGCAAACGTAGGTGCTGGTTACCAACACTATTTCACAGATAACTTTGCGTTTAACGCTGAAACATCTTTATATCAAGGTCTTGATCGTGGTTACACAGATGTTGGTGCTAAGCTAGGTATTAGCTATATCTTTGGCGACCAAAGTGCTCCAGCTGCTGTAGAGCCTGCTCCTGTAGTTGCGGCTCCAACTGACAGTGATAACGATGGTGTAATGGATGCTGATGATCAATGTGCAAACACACCGATGACAGATGCTGTTGATAGCAAAGGCTGTACTCTTTATGAAGAAAAAGAGGCAACAATCACTTTACTTGTTACTTTCCCGCATGATGTTGCAGAAGTACCAAACAAATACTTCAGCGACATCGCTGATGTTGCAGCATTTATGAAAGAAAATGAAGGCACATCAGTTGTACTTGAAGGTCATGCATCAGCTGTCGGTGATGCTGACTACAATATGATGCTTTCTGAAAAGCGTGCTAAAGATGTAGCTGCAGAGCTAGTTAAAGACGGTATTTCTTCTGATAGAATTTCTACTGTTGGCTATGGTGAAGAGCGTTTGAAAAACGAAGCTTATACACTTGAAGCGCACGCACAAAACCGTCGTGTAGAAGCTCAAATCACAAGTGTTGAGAAAGTTAAAGTACTTCGTAAGTAAGTTATTATATTTAAGGTAAAAATACCTTATTTAATGAATAACATATAACGTGACCGGACTAATTTTATTAGTCCGGTTTTTTTAAATAAAAAATCAATATTTACTTTCCAAAGAAAAAAGTTAACCTTAGTTTGTACCAATTTCTGATGTAATAAGCATCGTATATTGATATGAATCACCTAATCAAAGATCAAAATATTGTAGTATGGTACTTAATTACCTTGTTGAATTATCATTAGGTAATATAATTATTTTTAATGATGTGTAATTTGCACCAGTCCGACATGGATTATTAAGGTGCTTTATGTCGCTGTATTTAGTTGATGCTACGGAATTATAAAAATTTACTAGTTGTTTGAGTTTATTAAGTTTGGATTAATTACTCATCATCTATCTTGACTGAGTGTAGGCTACACAGCCTTTAGTTACTTAAATGGAAGGGAAGGAAACATGAAACTAAAATCACTAACTATAGCTTTAGCTCTTGCTGCAACAAGTGCTTCTAGCTTCGCTGCTGAAAAGCAAGGTTTTTATATTGGTGCGTTTGGCGATTACTATGATAATTCATGGGAAAATGTTCGTGACTACGCACCAGGCGGTCTTGATGTTGATGATTCAACAGGCTGGGGTCTAGAGTTAGGTTACCGCTTCAGTGATTACTGGAGTGCGCGTCTAGAATACGCTGATATGGATTTTGACTGGAAAGCTGAATTAAACGACGGTACGTCGATGAGTGGTTCAGAAAGTGGTAAGCGTTACGGTATTGATGGTCTTTACCACTTTGGTGGTGGTCCTTTCTACGGTATTTTTGGTTTAAAAAATCTTGATGCGGTTGATGAAGATTTAATGTTTGCTAATGTGGGTGCAGGTTATCAACACTACTTTACAGAGCATTTCGCATTTAATGCAGAAACGTCTTTATACCAAGGTCTAGACCGTGGTTATACAGATGTGGGTGCTAAATTAGGTCTTAGCTACATCTTCGGTGCTCAAAGCGCGCCAGCTGAGCCTGTAGAGCCTGCTCCTACGGTTGTTCCTGTTGCTGTAGAACCAGTAGATAGCGATGGCGATAATATCCCTGATGCAGACGATCAATGTGCAAATACACCAATGACTGACGCTGTTGATGGCACTGGTTGTACGCTATATGAAGATCGTGAAGTAACTAAGAGCTTACTAATCACGTTCCCTAACAACACATCTAAAGTATCTCAACAATACCTAGATGATATTGATGCTGCAGCAGCATTCTTAAAAGAGCACCCAGGTACTGACGTAGTGCTTGAAGGTCATTCTTCATCAGTAGGTAAAGCTGACTACAATAAGTGGTTATCTAAGAAACGTGCTGATGCGGTTGCTAAGAAACTAATCGAAGATGGCATTGATCCAATGCGTCTAACTACTGTTGGTATGGGTGAAGAGCGTCTTAAAAACCCAGCTAACACACCAGAAGCTCACGCCGAAAACCGTCGTGTTGAAGCGAAAGTAACTGTCATTGAGCGTGTTAAAGTAGAGCGTTAATCTAACTCTTTACGCAAATTTTAAAAACCCAGCCTAGTGCTGGGTTTTTTCTTTTCTAAGTACTAGGAATTGGTTAGATAGGAATGATTCTTAATAAATATTCATTTGAATAGCGTTTTTTTTTAGTACTATTCATGGTATTTATAGTGACTATTAAACTCCTTACTTACCGCATGGATTTTCATCTATACTTAAAAGCTTTATAATTAACTGTCAGAATACTATAAGTACTGGGTCTTAATTGGTATTTAGCTTAATACTACCGAGTACTTTCACGTCACCAAGAGGGCAATATTGTGCTACAAGAATATCGTAAACACGTAGAAGAACGTGCCGCGTTAGGTATCGTACCAGCGCCATTAGATGCTCAGCAAACGGCTGATCTTATTGAATTAATCAAAAATCCACCGGCAGGTGAAGAAGAGTTTATCGTTGATCTTCTAGTTAACCGTGTACCACCAGGTGTTGATGATGCTGCTTACATCAAAGCAGGTTTCTTGGCTGCAGTTGCAAAAGGTGAAGCGAGCTCTCCACTTGTATCAAAAGAAAAAGCAGCTGAGCTACTTGGTACTATGCTAGGTGGTTACAACATCGCGCCTATGATTGACCTTTTAGATGACGAAGCGTTAGCGCCAATCGTTGTTAAAGGTTTATCAAACACATTATTAATGTTTGATGCTTTTTATGATGTAGAAGAAAAAGCGAAAGCGGGTAATGAATTTGCTAAACAAGTAATCGAATCTTGGGCAAATGCTGAGTGGTTTGTGAACAAGCCTGCAGTTGCTGAAAAAATCTCAGTTACCGTATTCAAAGTAACTGGCGAAACAAATACTGATGATCTTTCACCTGCTCCAGATGCATGGTCTCGCCCTGATATTCCACTACACGCTTTAGCAATGCTGAAGAACGAACGTGATGGTATCAATCCTGAAAAGCCAGGTGAAGTTGGTCCAATCTCACAACTAGAAGAGCTTAAAACGAAAGGTTTACCTCTTGCATACGTTGGTGATGTAGTTGGTACGGGTTCATCTCGTAAATCTGCAACTAACTCTGTACTTTGGTTCATGGGTGATGATATTCCTCACGTACCGAACAAACGCGTTGGTGGTGTATGTTTAGGCGGTAAAATCGCTCCTATCTTCTTCAACACAATGGAAGACTCTGGTGCATTACCAATCGAACTACCTGTTGATGAGCTAAACATGGGTGACCAAATCGATATCTTCCCATACGAAGGTGTTGTTAAGCGTCACGGTACTGATGAAGTAATCTCGACTTTCTCTCTTAAATCAGACGTAATTCTTGATGAAGTGCGTGCTGGTGGTCGTATTCCATTGATCATTGGTCGTGGTTTAACTGATAAAGCACGTGCATCACTAGGTATGGAAGCAGAAGATATCTTCCGTAAGCCAGCGCTTGTAACTGACTCTGGTAAAGGCTTCACATTAGCTCAGAAGATGGTTGGTAAAGCATGTAACATGCCTGGCGTACGTCCTGGTCAATACTGTGAGCCGAAAATGACAACTGTTGGTTCGCAAGATACAACAGGTCCTATGACGCGTGACGAACTTAAAGACCTTGCGTGTTTAGGTTTCTCTGCAGACCTAACAATGCAGTCTTTCTGTCATACATCAGCTTATCCTAAGCCAATCGACGTAAACACTCACCACACACTTCCTGATTTCATCATGAACCGTGGCGGTGTATCACTACGTCCTGGTGACGGTGTAATCCACTCATGGTTAAACCGTATGTTATTACCAGATACAGTAGGTACTGGTGGTGACTCACATACTCGTTTCCCTCTAGGTATTTCATTCCCAGCGGGTTCAGGTGCGGTAGCATTCGCAGCAGCAACAGGTGTAATGCCTCTTGATATGCCTGAGTCAATCTTAGTACGTTTCAAAGGTGAAATGCAGCCAGGTATCACACTACGTGACCTAGTTCATGCTATCCCTTACTACGGTATCAAAGAAGGTCTTCTTACAGTTGAGAAGAAAGGTAAGATTAACGAATTCTCTGGTCGCGTACTAGAAATCGAAGGTGTTGAGCACCTAACAGTTGAGCAAGCTTTCGAACTTTCTGATGCATCAGCTGAGCGTTCAGCGGCAGGTTGTACTGTTAAACTTTCTAAAGAGTCTATCGCTGAATACCTTGAGTCAAACATCGTAATGCTTAAGTGGATGATCTCTGAAGGTTACGGCGATGTTCGTACTATTGAGCGTCGTATCACAGCAATGCAAGAGTGGTTAGCTAACCCAGAACTTATGGAAGCTGATGCAGATGCAGAGTACAAGCACGTACTTGAAATCGATCTTGCAGACATCAAAGAGCCAATCCTTTGTGCTCCAAATGACCCAGATGATGCGCGTCTTCTTTCAGACGTAACAGGCGAGAAAATCGACGAAGTATTCATCGGTTCTTGTATGACTAACATCGGTCACTTCCGTGCTGCAGGTAAACTACTAGATGGTTTCAGTGGCCGTATCCCAACTCAACTTTGGGTTGCACCACCAACGAAGATGGATAAAGACCAGCTTACTGACGAAGGTTACTACGGTATCTTTGGTCGCGTAGGTGCACGTATCGAAACGCCAGGGTGTTCACTATGTATGGGTAACCAAGCACGTGTTGCTGATAAAGCAACAGTTGTTTCTACCTCTACGCGTAACTTCCCTAACCGTCTTGGTACTGGCGCTAACGTATTCTTAGCATCAGCTGAGCTTGCAGCAGTAGCGGCAATCTTAGGTAAACTACCTACACCTGCTGAGTACCAAGAGTATGCAGATAAGATCAATGCAACTGCAGCTGATACTTATCGTTACCTGAACTTCCACCGTATGCCTCAATACACTAAAAAGGCAGACAAAGTAATCGTTCAGCAAGCTGTTTAATTTTAGCTAAATTAAATGACAATAAAGCCCGCTTTTAGCGGGCTTTTTATTTTAGATAAAATTTCTAAAATATTTATAAATACGATCTTAAAGCTACATAAATCATCATCAGCGTTTACATAATAACGCAAAAATTTCCTACCAATTGCATTAAAATCCTCGCCAATATTCTCAACGTATTAAGGCGAGATCGAAATGACTACATTAAACAACCAGAACCTTTTACAGCTTCGTTTTGTAAGCCAAGCACATATTGACGCAGTTAAGCCTTCTTTTGCTAACCTACCTGCAAACCCATACGCAGATGGTGAATTTCGTAAGCGTCGTTATTCAGTAATCAAAGTTGTTGATGGTGAATTAAAACTACAACCAACAAAAGCATTTGTGCAAGATGACTCAATCAATACCTTCCAAGGTAATGTTGAGCGTACTTATGAAAATCTAGAAGATAGCTTATTAGCGACTGATGGCATGAAGCAAATCGTTAATCAATTTCGCGATATGACAGGCATAAGCGATGATCGCGTTATTGAAATTCACCAGTTCAGAATGCTTGCGATCGATAGCGACACACCCGCTGCACCTGAAGGTGTTCATCAAGATGGTTTTGATCACGTATGCGTATGTGGCGTATCACACGAAAACCTAGAGGGTGGTGAGCTACTTGTTTATGAACACCAACAAGCTGAACCATGTTTCAAAATGGAAATTAAAGACGGCATGTTCGCACTGATTAATGACCGTGAAGTATGGCACAACGCTACACCAATGAATAAATTAGACGCAAGCAAAGAAGGTTACCTTGATTGCTTCGTACTAACTGCGTAAGGGTAAACTATGAACTTAACGCAATTACGTCGCCAGTTCCCTGCACTTATGCAACAAGTTGCAGGCCAGTCACCGATTTACCTTGATGGTCCGGGTGGCTCGCAAGTACCACAGTCAGTGCTAAGCGCTATGAGTGCATATTTGGGTTACTTCAACTCAAACTTAGGCGGTGCATTTTTCTCAAGTGATAAAACGGTAGAGTTAATGGCAAATGCTCGCCAAGCTGCAGCTGATTTATTAAATGCGCCATCTAAAGAGCAAATCGTGTTTGGTGCAAACATGACAAGCTTAACGTTTAGCTTTAGCCGTGCCATCTCACGTGATTGGACTGCTGATGATGAAATTATTGTCACCAATGCTGATCACTTCTCAAACGTATCATCTTGGCAGCAAGCTGCTGAAGATAAAGGCGCGACAGTAAAAACTACCCTTATCAACGAAGCTGATTGCAGCCTAGATATGGCACATTTTGAAAGCCTTTTATCTAGCAAAACAAAGCTTGTTGCTGTGACATATGCATCAAACACCACTGGTTCAATTAATGACATTAAACGCATCGTTGAGCTTGCACATGCTGTTGGTGCGCTAGTTTATGTTGATGCCGTACATTATGCACCTCATGAGCTAGTAGACGTACAAGCACTTGATTGTGACTTCTTAGCCTGCTCTGCATATAAGTTCTTTGGTCCTCACCTTGGTATTGTCTATGGCAAACGTGAGCACCTTGAAGGTTTCACACCATATAAAGTTGAACCTGCAAAAGATGTTGCGCCAGGTCGCTGGGAAACGGGTACACAAAGCTTTGAAGCGCTAGCTGGCTTAATTGCTGCTGTTGATTACATTGCTGCAATTAGTGAGCTTGATGATACTCATTCACGCCGAGATAAATTAGCTGCTGCATTTGCTATGACTAAACAGCACGAAATGACATTAAGTAAGCATTTCTTAACGCGTTTAGCTGATTACCCGCGCATCAAGTTGTTCGGTATTGATGATCTAGAGCGCGTAGCTTCACGCACACCGACTTTTGCTTTAACGTTTGAAGGCATCGAACCACGCGTTGTGTCTGAATTTTTAGGTAAGCAACATATTTGCGTGTGGGACGGTAACTTTTATGCACAAGGTCTATGTAAGCAGCTAGGTGTATTAGAAACCGGCGGTGTAGTACGCATTGGTTGTATGCATTACAACACTATTGATGAGCTTGATAAGGTTTTCGATTTATTTGATCAATTACTGGCAGATTAAAGCTGAGTTGTTGGTTTTAAGCTATTAGTTTTAAGCAGCCCGAGTGGGCTGCTTTTTGTTAGCATAAAAAGCGTGATATCAAACGTTGCATTCTTTCTACTAACAGCTTGCCGCTAAGATTGTGGTTGTCCATAAATTTGTTCTGCACGGTTGAATAAGACCCACGAGGTTAAAATATACTTGTCATTTGAAATAGGCTTATTACCACGGTGCGTGTGGGTAAAATAGCCCGGCGCTACGACCATAGTACCTTGTTTTGGCGATATTTTTCGTTGTTGATAGTAAAACTCTGTTTCACCACCTTCTTCTACATCATTTAAATAAAACATAAATAATAACACGCGATGAAGGGCCTCGTTATGGCCTGCTTGCGGGTATACCTCACTATGCCAATAAGGGTAACCACCTTTATTGATATCGTATTTTTGTGCTTGAATAGGGCCCATACGAAAAATCTGCTGCACGAGTAATGGCAATTGTGGTTTGCCGACTTCTTCAAAGTTATCTTGTGTTAGGTCAACAGGTTTGCCTGTTTGCGGATGGTAAACCTTTAAACCAAAGGCGCCAATCATCATAAAAATATGCTCTTCAAGGTATTTGAAGACGTAACCCGCAGTCGTTTGTTGAATATGCTTAAGTTGCTCAGCGTATTCAGAGTGATTATTAAGGTATAAATCGCGGCTGTCTTTTTTCGCTAAATCTACTCCGCCTGAGGTAGTGCCTTGTTTTAAATGCGGGCTTTGTTCAAATACCGTGATAAAGTTGTCGCAAAATTCTTTGCTGAGGGCGTTTTCGTATACGCGAATAAAGTCCGTCATGAGCTACCTTTAGTTTATATTTTTTATAGGGTTACTATGTTTACTGAAACTATCACACCACGCTTTAGCGAAACAGATGTGCTAGGGCACATCAACAATACAGTACTCCCTGTATGGTTTGAAGCCGCCCGAGCGCCTATTTTCAGGTTTTTTACGCCTGATTTAAACCCTTATGAGTGGAAACTGATCATTGCTAAGGTTGAAGTAAGCTTTGTGGGTGAGTTGTTTTATGGTCACGATGTCACAGTGAAAACCAGTGTTGAGCATGTCGGCTCAAGTTCATTCGTACTGCGCCAAGAGGCTTGGCAGCAGGATAACTGCTGTGCCGTTGGTAAAACCGTACTAGTACGTTACGACTTTGCAAATAAATGCTCGCAAAAACTTGATGAGCAAGAAAGGGCAGACCTTACAGCGCATCTAATCGCTGATGAATAAGCCATTTTTTGCCGACATTTATGTGTGCTTGGGGTAAAATGCGCCTTCATTATTTTGACTGAGTAATTTTGGGTTACACGCAATGCTGTTAATGATCGACAATTATGATTCGTTTACATACAACCTAGTGCAATATTTTCAGCGCTTGGATCAAGATGTATTAGTTAAACGAAACGATGAGATCAGTATCGCTGAGATTATACAGCTTAACCCAGAGCACATCGTACTTTCACCTGGGCCCTGTTCGCCAAACGAAGCGGGTATTTCTTTACAAGTGGTGGAACAACTAAAAGGGCAGTTGCCAATTCTCGGTATTTGCTTAGGGCACCAAACCATTGCTCAGGCTCTGGGTGCTGATGTTATTCGCGCTAAGCAAGTGATGCATGGCAAAACATCATTAGTTAAGCATAGCAACCAAGGTGTGTTTAATGGTTTAGCTAACCCGCTGACGGTGTGTCGTTATCACTCACTTGTGGTTGATAAACAAAGCTTACCTAGTGACTTCACTATTACTGCATGGACAGAACAAAATTCTGATTTTGATGAAATTATGGGGATCATGCATAATGATTTAGCACTTGAAGGCGTGCAATTTCACCCCGAAGCAATTTTGACCCAACAAGGGCTTGAATTACTTGCTAACTTTTTAACTCGCTTCTAATCTTAGGCTAGTGAATTAACAAATATGACCGACAATACGCCTGTGCAAATGACTGAAGAAACCCGACAACAAAGGACTGCGATGGTGCTTAATGAGCGCGCGCACGATCTTTTGCTTGGTCATAGTTTTGCGCAGCGCCAAATTGGCTTTATTCATACCTTAGAAATCGATTATGGCGAGTCAATGGAGCAACGTACTTTATTAGAAGTAGAAGTTGCTGCTGAAAAAAAACGTCAGAAGGTAAGCACGGCGCATCATAAATATCGTGCTCAAGCGAGTAAGCAGTTACATCAAGTTATTGAAACAGCGATGAATAAGCAGCTTGAAGATATTGATACTGTAATTCACGAAACGATTGGGATTCAAGACAGTGTACCTGCTATTTTAGATATTTTAGCTGTACGTTCAGCTTCAGTGGGTCGACTTGAGCCTTTGGTTAAAGATTTAAGCTGGCTGGGGCGCGAGCTAGTCGCGTTTGTGAACTTGCCTTTTTACCGTCAACAACGTAATAAGCATACTTCCGTTAAAGTTGATAACCCGCTTTTAGCACTTCGTTACATTGGTTTAGATAACTTGAAGTTTGTTGTGCCGACATTTGCTGTACGCCACTGGATGCCTCATAGTACTGAGCCATTCCCGCTTTTAAAGCGTCGACTAAGAGATAATTCAATGGCGTGTGCCATTGCAGCGCAAGAAATAGCAAAGCTAAATGGCGTAAATGAAGAACATGCATTTACGCTTGGAATGCTGCTTGATGTTGGGAAGATTGCCTTAGTACGTTTGTATTTACGCACTTTTGAGCGAGTTTGGCAGCGTAAAGTAACTATGGCGCGTGATGAACAAAAGAAAGACTTACATACCGCATTATTAGAGCTCAAGCCTGATCCTTTGTTTTTAAGTAGTTTGCTTAGCAAGTTGTCATTAAAAGTAACCGCAACAGTAATTGAACAAATGGCCTTTAGGTATTTACCATTTAATGCGGTGATGCAGCAGTTAACGACTCCATTAGCTAAAAACGATGAATATTTGCCGCTTACCAAGGTGATTTTAAAAGCACGTTGTTACGCTCAGTTTTTAAGTTTAAATGAGCATCAATTGGTCGAAAGTGACGAAACTGAGCGTTGGTTTGCACACTTCGATTTCACTAAGGAAGAGCTTGAACAGTTAGCTAAATGCAATTTTGATCACTTTCATATCCAAATTAATTAAAAAAATTGTTAATTTTTTTGCGACTATTCATTCATTGTTTATCAATCCACAGCGACAAAGTTTTTGTCATTAGCCAGTGCTTGGCTCACTAGCCTTACGCCTTTTTGTAGTATTTCGAGCAAAAAAAGGCCTTCAAATAGTTATTCACTATCCATGAAAAAATATCTCAAGCCCTTTGTTTTCAAGGCCTGCATGAAAGTTTTCTAAGAGACATAACGAAAATTTTCTGAAATAATGGATGAATGAAAATTGAACCAAAGAGTAATTTTGGTGATTTTGCGCTAAGCTCAATCGGCTAAGTAAAATGGCTTAGTTTTGCTTTAAAGCGCCACCAAACTCTGTGTGTGCTTACAATTATGAGGATATAAAATGACAGTCAATCGCGAATTATTTGATCAAGTAATGGTTCCAAACTATGCACCATCAAGTGTTATTCCAGTTCGAGGCGAAGGTTCTCGCGTATGGGACCAAGAAGGTCGTGAATTTATCGATTTTGCGGGTGGTATTGCTGTTAACTGTCTTGGCCATTGTCACCCAGCTCTTGTAAGTGCATTAAAAGAGCAAGGCGAAAAGATTTGGCACTTATCAAATGTAATGACTAATGAGCCAGCGCTTCGCTTAGCTAAAAAGCTAACTGATGCAACGTTCGCTGAAAAAGTATATTTTGCTAATTCAGGTGCAGAGGCAAATGAAGCGGCACTTAAACTTGCACGCCGTTTTGCACTTGATAACTTTGGTGAGCAAAAGTCACAAATTATCTCATTCAACAAAGGTTTCCACGGCCGTACTTTCTTCACTGTAACAGTAGGCGGTCAAGCTGCATACTCTGATGGTTTTGGTCCAAAACCTGGTGATATCGTTCACTGTGACTACAACGATTTAGCGGCATTTGAAGCGCTTATCTCAGACAATACTTGTGCGGTAATGATGGAACCTCTACAAGGTGAAGGTGGCATTATTTCGCCAACTGCTGAGTTTGTTGAGGGTGTTCGTGAACTGTGTACTAAACACAATGCACTACTAATCTTTGATGAAGTACAAACCGGTGTTGGCCGTACGGGTGAGCTTTATGCTTATCAAGGTCTAAATGTAACTCCAGATATCTTAACGACTGCAAAAGCATTAGGTGGTGGTTTCCCTATCGGTGCGATGATCACCACAACTGATATTGCTAAGCACTTAAAAGTGGGTACTCATGGTTCTACTTACGGTGGTAACCCACTTGCGTGTGCAGTAGCTGAAGCTGCATTCGACACAGTAAATACACCAGAAGTACTTAACGGCGTTAAAGAAAAGTCAGCGTTATTCCGTGAGTTACTAACTGCGATTAACGAAAAGTACAATGTATTCACTGAAATCCGTGGCGAAGGTCTATTAATTGGTGCTGTAGTAACAGAGCAATTCAAAGGTCGTGCAAAAGAGTTTTTAGTGGCTGGTACTGCAGAAGGCGTTATGTCTTTAGTAGCTGGCGCTGATGTTGTTCGTTTCACTCCGTCACTTGTAATTCCAGAAGCTGATATCCGCGAAGGTATGGCTCGTTTCGAAAAAGCAGTTGCAAAAGTCGTTAACGGCTAAACGAAACTGTCATTTCAGGGCAAGTTAAGCTTGCCCACATTTCTTAATTTACCGTTATTTATAAGGGAGCAAGCGGACTTATGATGATCCTTCGCCCAATCCAGCAAAGCGATTACCAAGCGTTAGTAAAGATTGCTGATGAGTCAGGCCATGGCTTTACGTCTTTGCCTAATAATGAAGAGTTATTACAAAAGAAAATTGATCATTCTGTCAGCTCATTTGCAAAAGCTGCGCAACAGCCAGGTGATGAAGGTTACTTGTTTGTTCTTGAAGATAGCGAAACGGGTGAAGTTGTAGGGACTTCGGGGATTGAAGCTGCAGTTGGTTTAGATGATGCTTTTTATCATTATCATCTAAGCAAAGTGATTCATTCTTCTCGTACGCTAGACGTGTATAAAGCCGTTGATATATTAACCCTGTGTAACGATTACACCGGCGCAACTGAGCTGTGCACATTATTCTTAAAAGATGGCTACCGTAAAAATAATAACGGTAAATTGCTTTCAAAAGCGCGTTTTATGTTTATTAATCAACATAAAGAGCGTTTTGCTGACACCGTAATTGCTGAGATGCGTGGTGTTTCTGATGACAATGGCGAAAGCCCATTCTGGCAATGGCTAGAAGAGCACTTTTTCTCGATGGACTTTCCAACGGCAGATTACTTAACGGGTATTGGCCAAAAAGTATTTATTGCCGAGTTAATGCCGAAATATCCTATTTACGTCAACTTACTGAGCAAAGATGCGCAAGCTGTGATTGGTCAAGTGCATAATAATACACGCCCTGCGATTGAACTTTTAAAGAGCGAAGGTTTTACCTTCAATGGTTATGTAGACATTTTTGATGCAGGCCCAACTGTTGAAGCAAAAGTTGATAACATTGCTACAGTGAGAAATGCCCAAACGGTTAAAGTAGAAATTGGTGAAAGCCAAGGCGACACTACGGTATTGTTAGCAAATGATAAAATTGCTGATTTTAGAGCAACCGTGACTCAAGTTAGCCTATCATGTGATGCCGATAGCATTACAATCTCAAGTGAATTAGCAAAAGCACTTCACTTAGAAGCGGGTGATTCAGTATCACTTGCAAAACTATAGAATTCAGGAGACATATTAATGACTCATGCAGCGCAATTTATTAATGGTCAATGGCAAGCAGGCCTTGGTCATACTTTTCAATCTGTAAACCCAGCAAATAATGATGTAATTTGGCAAGCAAACACTGCCACTGCTGAACAAGTAGACGGCGCAGTCGCTGCTGCACGTGAAGCATTTTACAGCTGGGCTGATAAAACATTTGCAGAGCGTTTAGCGATTGTAAAAACATTCGCAGAAACGCTTAAAGAGCACAGCGAAGAATTAGCGATTGCTATCGCACAAGAAACAGGTAAACCACTTTGGGAAACACGCACTGAAGCTGGTGCGATGGTGGGTAAAATTGCTATCTCTGAAAAAGCATTTTTAGAGCGCACAGGTGATGTTGAAAACCCAATGCCACAAGGGCGTGCGATGATCCGCCACAAGCCTCATGGTGTAGTAGCTGTGTTTGGTCCTTATAATTTCCCTGGTCACTTACCAAATGGTCACATTGTGCCTGCACTTCTAGCTGGTAATACCGTGGTATTTAAGCCGTCTGAGCTAACGCCAGCAGTTGCTGAGTTAACGTTAAAGTTATGGCAAAAGGCTGGCCTGCCTGCAGGTGTTATCAACCTTGTGCAAGGTGAAGTAGAAACGGGTAAAGCGCTGGCATCTCATAAAGGGATTGACGGTTTATTCTTTACGGGCTCTTCGCGCACTGGTCATATTTTACATGAACAGTTTGCTGGTCAACCGGGTAAAATCTTAGCCTTAGAAATGGGTGGTAATAACCCGCTTATCGTTACTGATGTTGCTGATACTAAAGCGGCTATCCACGATATTATTCAATCTGCGTTTATCTCTACAGGTCAGCGTTGTACATGTGCGCGTAAGTTATTCTTACCAGCAGGCGAGCAGGGTGACGCCATCCTAGCGGGTCTTATTAAAGCAACGAAAGCAATTAAAGTCGGTGACTACGACGCAGAAGATCAACCTTTCATCGGGTCAATGATTTCTTCAGCGGCAGCAGCTGGTATGGTCAAAGCGCAACAGCAGCTTGTTGAGCTTGGCGCAGAAGTGCTTGTTGAGCTTACACATAAAGAAAATACCGGTTTCGTAACTCCGGGTATTTTAGAGTGTACAAATGTAGCTAACTTCCCAGACGAAGAGCACTTTGGACCACTGCTTAAAGTATTCCGTTTCACTGATTTTGATGCTGCTATTGATAAAGCGAATGACACAAGCTTTGGTTTATCAGCTGGCTTATTAAGCGACAGTGCAGCAGATTACGACCATTTCCTACGTCGTATTCGTGCGGGTATCGTAAACTGGAACCGTCCTATCACGGGTGCATCAAGTGCTGCACCATTTGGTGGTATTGGTGCATCAGGTAACCACAGAGCAAGCGCATATTATGCTGCTGACTATTGTGCATATCCGGTTGCTTCGGTAGAACTTGAAAAAGTAGCAATGCCAGCGACATTAAGCCCAGGCTTAAAAATTGATTAATAATCGTAAATCATTACAAAAAGCAGCTTCGGCTGCTTTTTTTGTATGAGATGCTTGGCAAAGGTAGCAATTAAAAGCGCTTTCTGCTTAAATCTAAAGAGATAGTTTTTTATTAGGTGTGTAGTCGTATGGTTTTAGATAGGCAAGGGTACGATGATCTTGTCATGTATCTCACTCAAAATTTAGCGCTTTTTGAGAAGCCGGGTCAAATTAAACCAGGAGCTCCAACAGTGTTAGAGCTGATTGAAGATGTGATAGCAGAAAATGTCATGTTACTTTGCGAGCAACACACTGAGCTTAGTACTGAACAACGCAGCCAAATTGTTCGCGAAGTCGACGGTATCGTATATGACTTACAAGAAGTGCTAAGCAGCGTCACCAATCATACAGTAACCGTTGAACAGCACGCGTTTATAGATGAGTTTGCTGGATTAGTGAAAAACTTATTTGATAGTGCTGTTGTAGAAAGTGCCTAATGTATAAAGCACAACACAATTTCTAGTCTTTAAGCGAGCAGCTCAACGTTAGGCAACTCGCTTTCCTTTAAAGCTCACCTCTTATCCCTTGCATCTGTGTGTGACTTGCTTACAATCAAGCAAAATAACTTTAAGAGATAAAGCACATGCAAGCGAATGTAAAATGGGTAGAAGGCGATACTTTTATTGGCCTTTCAAATTCAGGTCATAATGTAGTTTTTGATGCAGGTAGCGATAGTGCTGCGCCAAGCCCAATGGAAATGGTTTTAATGTCAGCAGGTTGTTGTTCATCTGTTGATGTTGTTAGTATTTTAAAAAAAGCCAAGCAGTCATTTTCTGATGTGCAAGTTAAGCTAACAGCTGAGCGTGCTGAATCAGCGCCTCGCGTGTTTACTAAGATTAACCTACACTTTGTGGTTACCGGTGATAATGTCTCTGAAAAGCACCTTGCAAGAGCGGTACAACTGTCTGCTGAAAAGTATTGTTCTGTAGCCTTAATGCTTGATAAGACAGTAGAAATTACGCATAGTCATGAAGTTGTGCAAGAACAGGTAAAATAACGCTTTTTCCGAGCAGAAAATTCGTATAAAATCCGCGAACTTTTATTTCTGCTGGTGCAGGTTTCACTCGTTTTAAGGTTGGTTTAGCATGAATAAACCCTTCGATAAAATTAAGCTTCATGGCTTTAATAACTTAACTAAGAGCTTAAGCTTTAGTATTTACGATATTTGTTACGCAAAGACGGAACAACAGCGTAAAGAATATATTGAATATATCGACGAACAGTACAGTGCTGATCGCCTTACCGATATTTTAGGTGAAGTTGTGGATATTATTGGCGCAAACATTCTAAATGTTTCTCGCCAAGATTATGATCCGCAAGGTGCCAGCGTGACAATCTTGATCTCTGAAGAGCCAATTGAGCAACAAACAACGTATGACGTTGATGAGGCGCCGGGCCCTCTTCCTGAAACAGTAGTAGCGCACTTAGACAAGAGCCACATCTGTGTTCACACATACCCAGAAGCACACCCTGATGATGGTATTTGTACGTTCCGTGCTGATATCGAAGTATCAACGTGTGGCATTATTTCGCCATTAAAAGCGTTAAACTTCTTAATTCACAGCCTTGAGTCTGATGTTGTAACAATTGACTACCGCGTACGTGGTTTTACTCGTGACGTAGATGGTGTTAAACACTATATCGATCACGCAATTAACTCAATTCAGAACTACATGACTGAAGATACCAAAGAAGCGTACCAAATGATGGACGTGAACGTGTATCAAGAGAACTTGTTCCACACGAAGATGATGTTAAAAGAAACTGACTTGAATACTTACCTATTCGGTGTTTCTACAGCAGATCTTTCTGAAGAAGAAGAAGAAGTTATCTACTCTAAGCTGACCCGCGAGATGCAAGAAATCTTCTACGGTCGCAACTTACCAGACACTGAGTAAGTCACTATAGCTTTAAAGAAACGGCGCGTAATGTAAGTTACGCGCCGTTTTTTATGCCTCATTGACTGCACTTATCTGTGCTTATATGCTGATTAAAAGGCCAATTTAAGGATAGATATGTCAGTTGTTCTCTCGCAGTCAGTATTTTTAGCAGAGCAAGTGCGTGACCATGAAGGACCCGCAGCTAAGCGTTCTGGTATCACCTTGTATGAGCTTATGGAGCGAGCAGGGCTGGCAACTTATCAGCAAGCTATCAGCTATTTTCCTAAAGCAAGTACATTCGTTGTGTTAGCGGGCGTTGGTAATAATGCCGGCGATGGTTATGTTGTTGCTCGTTTAGCTAAACAAGCGGGCAAACAGGTTACGGTTATTGCACCAATACCTGATAAACCGCTCAAAGGTGATGCGCTCAGTGCTCAGCAAGCTTGGCTCAACGCAGGAGGGACAATTACCGCTGATGCCAGTGCTATTGAGCAAGCAGATATCATTATTGATGGCCTGCTTGGCACGGGAATTCAAAGCGCGGTGCGCGAGCCTTTTTCACAGCTGATTAAAGCTGCCAACGAAAGCCAAGTGCCGATAGTTGCTATTGATCTACCTTCAGGCATTCATGCAGACACAGGTGTCGTACAAGGAGTGGCAATAAAAGCCGCGCTCACTGTGACTTTTGTGGGGATTAAACAAGGTTTAGTGACAGGGCAAGGTAGAGCGCATGCAGGGACATTAGAGTTTAATGATTTAGGTATTGAAGATGCCTTTTTAAAACTGACATCACCCACGGCAGAGCTTATCAATTATCAGACACAGCCGAGGCTTTCTGATCGCGATAACAACAGCCATAAAACCAGCCATGGTAAATTGCTGTGTATTGGTGGTAATTCAGGCACTGCAGGCGCTATTCGTTTAACTGCAGAGGCAGCGCTTCGCACCGGTGCGGGTATGGTCAAAGTGTATACCCATAGTAGCTCTATTCTACCAGTGAGTATTGGCCGGCCAGAACTAATGGTGACAGATACAAACCTGATTAGCGCCCTAGAGTGGGCAACCTGTGTGGCTATTGGCCCAGGACTTGGTCAAGACACTTGGTCGGAAACAACCTTTGAAGCAGTAATGCAGTATTGCTTTACTAATAACAAGCCTCTGGTTATTGATGCAGATGCACTTAATTTAATGGCTCAGCATGCTTCGTCATTTCCATTGGCTAATACCGTAATCACACCACACCCCGGTGAGGCTGCAAGGTTACTTAATTGTCGCGCTCGCGATATTGAAGAAAATCGCTTTCATGCGGTAAAGCAGCTCGCACGTAGCTATACCACTACTTGTGTACTCAAAGGTGCTGGCAGTTTAATTGCTGATAATAACCAAACATGGGTGTGTACCGACGGTAACCCTGCACTTGCTGTTGGCGGCAGTGGCGATGTATTAACAGGTATCATAGCGGCACTAATCGCACAGGGGGTTACTCCTCAGCAAGCAGCTTGCTTAGGCGTAATCTTACATGCAAAAGCCGGTGACATTGCCGCAGAACGTGAAGGCGAAAGAGGCATGTTAGCGAGTGACTTGTTTGCGATAGTGAGGGAGTTGGTTAACTGAGCCGTCAGCCGTCAGCCGTCAGCCGTCAGCCGTCAGCCGTCTGATCTGACCCCGATAAAGTAGACACAGGGTTTAATTAACTTGTTCGTACTGCATGGGACTTTTATACCCTAGGGTGCCATGCCTTCTTACTGAGTTGTAGTATTTTTCAATATAAAAATACGTTTGTGTTGTCATTTCACTACGACTCAGTTCATTTAAATTCTTTATCCACTCCTTTTTATACTGCGCGAAAAAGCTTTCTGAGCACGCGTTATCCCAGCAGTTGCCTTTTCTAGACATACTCACTGTGACACCTCTATTCGTTAACCACTTCACTGTTTCCTTTGCGACATACTGAGCTCCTTGGTCTGAATGAAAGAGCAAGTTCGAACCATCAGGTTTGCGTGC
>NZ_VFBD01000027.1:0-24527 GCF_011319765.1 Pseudoalteromonas sp. MB47
CTTGGGTTCAGGGAAATGAAACAGTACTTGCTCAAAAATGAATTAACGTTACGTAGCAAAACCCCAGAGCTAGTAAAACAAGAGTTATGGGGCGTATTGCTCGCATACAATTTAGTACGATATATGATGACTAAGATGGCTTACAGCCTGAAAGGGATATGGCCTTATCAACTCAGTTACAGCAATGCTTCTGGCTATATCATCAAGGAGTTAATGATGTTGCCTCACACTTCAGCAGGAAAAGTACCGAGCGTAATAAATAAACTTATTGCAATGGCTGAAACCTTTGTACTGCCAGAGCGAAGAGAAAGACATTATCCAAGATGTGTGAAAAAGAGACCCAGTCGGTACCCTGAACGAAAGCCCCAAAAAATGCCTGTCAGCTCTTAACTGACAGGCATTAGAGCAAAGCCCGGCTTTTTAAAGCAATTACTTTTTAGTGATTACTCACGAATTTGGCCTTCGCCATTCACTAAGTATTTTTCAGTTGTAAGTGACTCAAGACCCATTGGACCGTAAGCATGTAGCTTAGTTGTCGCAATGCCAATCTCAGCACCTAAACCTAACTGTGAACCATCAGAAAAACGCGATGATGCATTAACCATTACCACAGATGCATCCACACTGCGTTGGAATAACTGCGCCGCAGCTTGGTCTTTAGTACAAATCACTTCAGTGTGGTTTGAACCAAACTTAGCAATATGATCAATGGCACCGGCAAAGTCAGGTACAACTTTAATTGCGATTTCTAAATCTAAGTACTCTTCACCAAACTCGTCGTCAGCAAGTACTGTTGCATTATCAAAGTACTCGGCAGCTTTCGCATCTGCATTTACTTTAACGCCTTCTTGACGAAGAACAACTGCACATAGGTTTAAAAACTCATCAGCGATATCTTGATGAACCACTAAACCTTCTAGGGCATTACACACACCTGTACGCTGGGTTTTACCATTTAATAGTAAATTGATTGCTACGTTCAGATCAGCGTCTTTATCTACATAAAGGTGACATACACCTTTAAAGTGTTGGATCACTGGAATAGTACTGTTTTCTGTTACAAAATTAATTAAACCTTCACCACCACGCGGAATGATTAAATCAATAGTGTCACGCTGTTGCATCAGCTCCATGAGCAGACCACGGTCTGGATCTGGGATCACTGAAATCAACGCAGCAGGTAAATCATGCTTTTCAAGTACTTTGTGCATTACACTTGCGATTGCTTGCGAGCTGCGAAGTGCTTCTTTACCACCACGTAAAATAACACCATTACCCGATTTAAAGCATAACGCACCGGCATCAGCCGTCACATTCGGGCGTGCTTCATAAATCATACACACAACACCCAGTGGTACGCGCATCTTGCTGATCTTAATACCGTTTGGACGCTCTGAAATTTCACGTAATTGGCCTACAGGATCATCAAGGCTAACAATTACTTCAATGCCTTCAGCCATTGCTTCAATACGCTCATCGTTTAGCGTTAAACGGTCAATCATAGACGCAGCAAGGTTATTATCACGTGCTGCCGCTAAATCGCTTTCGTTCTCTTTGATGATAAACGCTTTGCTTTCGCGTAACGCCTCTGCCATCTCAGTTAACACTTGATTCTTAGTAGCAGTATCAAGTAAAGCTAACTGGGTTGCAGCTTTTGCAGCTTGACTCGAAATATCCGTAATTAAACTCATGACTTCTCCAATAATGCGATATCTTTCTCTGAAACAACTGGGCCGATTGAATCTTGCATTTTTTCGCTAAATTCACTTTGCTCGTTGTCAGCAATAAAATTCAATAAACAGCTACTGTAGTTCGCTGTTGCTTTTGCTAGACGCGTACCATCATCACTACGAACTAAAATGGTATCGCCTACGCCAAATTCTCCGTGTACTGCAACGATTTCATCGCTACGAATACAACCGTCTTCATCTTTTAATGATTCATCGAATGAACCTTCAACGACAACCTCACCCTGCTCGTTAGCTGTGTGAGTCATCCAATGCACTGCTTCTTGCATCGGTTTCTCATATGGTTTGAAGATAGTACCTGGGTTGTCACCCGCAAGCAGTCGGTTAAATGTCTCTTCTTTAAAACCATTTAAAATAAAGGTTGTAATACCATGTGAAGTGGCTTTTTCAGCCGCTTCGATTTTCGTTTTCATACCACCTGTACCAACGGCACTGGTTGCACAACCGGCCATGGCGTAAATCGATTCATCGATGCTATCAATTTCTGGTAATAGCACTGCATCTTCATGTAAATTCGGATTTTTGTCATAAAGACCATCAACATCCGAAAAAATCATCAATGCATCTGCGTCCGCCGCTGCGGCTACCATTGCCGACAAGTTATCATTGTCGCCAACTTTTAAATCATCAGTTGTTACCGTGTCATTCTCATTAATGATAGGTAATACACCATGCTCCAGTAAGGTGAAAACTGTTTCACGAATACTGGTATAACGCTCACGGTCACGTAAGTCACCATGAGTTAATAAAATCTGTGCCGATGGGAAATCAAAGAAACGATCCCACATCGCCATCATTTCTGTCTGACCGGCAGCAGCCATTGCTTTTTTCATCGTCACTGAACGCTTTTCTTGTTCAGGGAATAAATGCGAACCAGCAGCTACCGAACCCGATGATACTAAAATAACTTCGATACCTTGCGCTCGACAGCGAACGATGAACTGTGCAATGGTCAGTAAATAACGTGAGCGACACCCGTCTTGTTCGGGTGCGATTAATGCGCTACCTACTTTTAGTACTATACGTCGCCAATTTAACTTTTGCATAACTGTTCAACTTTCCATTTTACTATCTGTTCAGTGCCAATTTGCCACTGATTAAAAGACTCGCGTTTAGCTTTACTAAACGCACTGACTATTATCACTTTGCCAAACAACTTATCTATGCACACGACTACGCCACGCAAGTACTGCGATTAGATATAGCACAACTTTTATTCAGTCAGTAGACCAAACGGTTATAAACCATAAGTTGATAAAAAGAGATAAGTGTTGTTTATGTATCGCTGTAAAAAGCTGTGTGAGGCTTTTATTAATAACAACATACATAGAGCCTATACAATCTGGTACACCAACAGATAGGGTGTAGATTGTATGACCGAGATTTAGCTGCCACGATGGGAACTAAACATTGACCAGATAATGAACTTATATTCTATTCAACACGTAATAAATACACACTGAATACGGGTAAGCTCATTTCTATTTAATTAGAAAACAAAGTGTATAAAACACTAAAATTGTTACAAACAATTGATTATTTAGAGGTAAAGCTCTAGAAAACTGTAGCAACACCGATAAACATTTAGATATCAAATTGTTTGAACACGAAATATAATACGGGAAATCAGGGGTAAAGATCAAGGGCGAAAAGTAATCACAGCTTTTATACTTGCCATAAATAGGAAAAATAAATACTTTTTAACAATAAGTTAGATCACCATATGTTAGCCCTAATGATTTTTTCTCTGCAAACCTGACTTTTGTTTTAGATATAACCCCAAAAAGTAGTAATAACGACTAAAATCGTATTTGAAGCATCAAGTTTGCTTGTGTCTATAGTGATGAGTAAGCTTTAATAAGCAGGCAATTTTATTTCAAAGGTCTAATTGAAGATTGCATTACATCATAAATAATGTGATTCGACCTTTTTTGAACAGTAGTAACAAAAGGATAATTTATTCTATGTCAGCAATTTATATAGCAGGGATCGCATTGTGCTCAGTATTAGCACAGTGGGTCGCATGGGCGTTTCGCGTACCCGCTATTTTATTTTTACTACTAACAGGTTTAGTTTTAGGGCCATTTAGTGGCGTACTAGAACCTGACGCTCTACTGGGTGATTTACTCTTCCCTGTAGTTTCTTTAAGTGTGGCGGTGATCTTATTTGAGGGTTCACTAACCTTACACTTCAGAGAGTTAAAAGGGATTGGTAAGGTAGTTCGTAACCTCTGCTCTATAGGAATGCTCACGACTTGTTTAGTAATCAGCTTCAGCGCTTATTGGATTTTAGAGCTGAACTGGCGAGTTGCTGCAGTACTTGGAGCGGTGCTTGTTGTAACTGGACCTACAGTTATTGCGCCGCTGTTAAACTCTATGAGACCTACTCAAGATATTGACCGCATCTTGCGTTGGGAAGGTATTGTTATAGACCCTATAGGTGCATTATTCGCAGTACTAGTATTTGAAGCTGTCATGCTTGTAGGTCAAGGCGAAGTACTGAGTCATACCATTATCGCGCTCTTTAAAACCCTGGGAGTTGGTTTAACCATTGGTGTCGTTGCAGGTTGGCTTACCACATTGCTGATACGCCGAGAATGGCTACCATTTGAGTTACACAAGTTTGGCATTTTAGCCTTAGTACTGATTAGCTTTACGGTTTCGAACCACCTAAGCCATGAATCTGGCCTCCTCGCTGTTACCGTGTTTGGTATTTGGCTTGCTAACCAAGATGATCTCGAAATTGACTCTGTGCTTGAATTTAAAGAAGACCTTTCGATGATCTTAATTTCATCACTGTTCATCTTACTTGCAGCCCGACTACAGCTATCAGATTTAATGATGTTACATAGCGATGTGTTTATTTTCTTAGCCATCGTGCTTTTTGTGGCTCGCCCAGCCTGTATTGCAATATCGACCTTTAAAACTGATTTACCACTTAAGTCTCGCTTAGTTCTGTCGTGGATTGCACCACGGGGTATCGTTGCCGCTGCGGTGGGCTCTGTATTTGCTCTAAGTATGGTCGAAGCTGGCATTGCCGATGCTGAAAAAATAGTGCCACTTATATTTACTGTAATTATTATTACTGTAGTACTGCAAAGCCTTACAGCAACACCGTTAGCAAAGTTATTAAAAGTACGCCAGCCTGCGCCAAATACTATTTTAATTATTGGCGCAAACCATGTAGCCCGTGCTATTGCTTGCGGCTTAAAAGATCAAAATATTCCGGTGCACTTATCTGATCCTGCATGGGAAAACTGTAAAATGGCACGCATGGATGGCTTACCTTGTTACTATGGTAATCCGCAGTCAGAGCATGCGGAGCGGTATTTACCATTAACAACAATTCGTAGCGTACTCGCGCTTTCACCGAACCGCCATCACAATGCATTAGGCGTACAATACTTCTCGCATTTGTTCGACGAAAAGAATGTATTTTCTTTGCGCTCTTCGACTAACCATGCAAAAGCGAATAAAGACAGTGCGACCTTCTTGTCACGACAAATTCTGTTTGGCGACAATGGCGCTTATGCCCGTTTAAGCAGCTTAATTGCCAAAGGCGGCAAAGTTAGTGCGACGCGTATTTCTGAAGAGTTTAGTTGGGATCAATATAAAGAAGTTAATAGCGAAGCAATCCCATTATTTATTTTAAATGGTGAAAAAAGCGATGATGACGATACGCCTATTAAAATTCGCCCGTTCACTACAAATATGGAAAAACCTCCACAAGTAGGTGAACGTATTGTGGCACTTCAACCGCCTAAACTATCGGTGCTAAAAGACCCGAACAACGGCAAACCGAAAGAAAATAAAGAAGAGAAATAACAGTAAGGCCAGCATTAGCTGGCCTTTTTTATATGTATTTGTATTTGCCTACATAGGTAAACGGGCGCGTGCAACGACGCTGTCTGGCATTTTTTCGGCAAGCTTAGCGAGTAAATTTTCGACTTTCTTGTGAGTTGCTTTATCGGCAACCATTGAATGAAATAACCAACGGTAGGCGTCTTCATAATCGCGCGGGCTGCCATAACCTTGATTAAATAGATTAACCAAACGCATTTGTGCCTTTAGGTTACCTTGAGCTGATGCTTCTCGTAAATAGGTCACCGCCATTGCTTTATCTTGCTGCACTAACTGGCCAACATCATAGTAGCGACCAAGCTGCTCTAAAGCCGCGCCTAGCCCTTGCTGAGCGGCCTGACGCATGTAATAAACTCCTAACTCTACATTACGGTCTACACACACCGCATAAGCTAGCATATCGCCATACAGGAACTGATATGATGGCAGTGCCATTTTATTGGCTCGCGCTTCGATATCTTGCACTAACTGGCAATCATCTGCCTTGACACGTGCAAGGTGTGTATTTTTATTGATCAAGCCTATTAACTCGCTCTCTGTGTAAAGAGGCACAGCTGTGATAGGCTCTTCAGCCATACTCAGGCTTGAGAAGAGTAATGTTAAAGGCAATAAAACACGCATCAAAATCACTTAAATAAAGTCAGTCTTAGCAAATAATATACAAATATTATACCAAGTGAATTTTAGGCACAAAAAAAGCTGCCGAAGCAGCTTTTTCAGTCACTATGACGATTATGCAAATGGGCTGCGTAATACCATAGTTTCTACACGGTCTGGGCCAGTAGAGATGATATCAACTGGAACACCAGTGATTTCTTCAATACGTTTGATGTAATCAAGTGCCGCTTGCGGTAATTGATCAACTGACGTAGCACCTACTGTGTTTTCTGACCAGCCTGGCATCTCTTCGTATACTGGTGTTACTTTCTCGTAACCTTCAGCTGCTAATGGTGTAACGTTCGTTACTGTGCCATCTTCTAACTGGTAACCAGTACAGATTTTTAATGTTTCTAAACCGTCTAAAACGTCTAGTTTAGTTAAACAGAAACCTGAGATGCTGTTGATTTGCACTGCACGGCGCATTGCCACTGCGTCTAACCAACCTGTACGGCGTAAACGACCTGTCGTCGCACCGAACTCATGACCTTTATCACCTAAGTGCTTACCAACTGGATCTTGCTTATCAAGACCGTCGTAAAGCTCTGTAGGGAATGGACCAGAACCTACACGTGTAGTGTAAGCTTTGATAATACCTAACACGTAATCAAGGTGTAATGGACCAAAACCAGCACCAGTCGCTACACCACCAGCTGTTGTGTTTGATGATGTTACGTACGGGTAAGTACCGTGGTCGATATCAAGTAATGTACCTTGCGCACCTTCAAATAAGATGTTGTCGCCCGCTAAACGCGTTTGGTCAAGAAGCTCAGTAACATCAACAACCATTGCTTTTAAGATATCTGCGATAGCCATTGCATCGTCAAATGTCTTTTGGAAGTCAACTGGTTCAGCTTTGTAGTAATGCTCTAAAGTGAAGTTATGGTATTCCAATACTTCTTTAAGCTTGCTAGCAAACTGTTCAGGATTGAATAAGTCACCTACACGTAAACCACGACGTGCAACTTTATCTTCATAAGCTGGACCGATACCACGACCTGTAGTGCCAATTGGCTTATCGCCACGTGCTTTTTCACGGGCTAAATCTAATGCAATGTGGAAAGGTAAAATTAATGGACATGCTTCGCTGATTAATAAGCGCTCACGTACTGGTACGCCACGCTCTTCTAGCATGCCAATTTCTTTCATTAATGCTTCTGGTGATAAAACAACACCATTACCGATCACACACTTAACATTGTCACGTAATACACCCGATGGAATAAGGTGTAAAACCGTCTTTTCACCGTTGATTACCAGAGTATGGCCTGCGTTATGACCACCTTGATAACGAACTACTAAAGATGCTTTGTCTGTAAGGAGGTCAACTACCTTACCCTTACCTTCGTCACCCCATTGGGTGCCTAGTACAACAACGTTTTTACCCATTGCAAATTCACTTAGAAAAAATTAGGACGAGATTTTATCAGAAAACGAGGTGAAAGATCACCCCGTTTAGCTTATTTTTTCTGCGCCTGAATTTTTATCTTCTCAATTACTTAAACAACTACATGCAGAACAGAGGTTTATAAAATTGTTAAGAATAAAAATTAATCACTTACAGAAACAAAAAAGCCCCACAAATTGCGGGGCTTTTGATCATACGAGTATTACTTACTGTACTTTTGTACCTTTCATATAATTAAAGAAGTCGCTATCAGGTGAAATTACCATCACGTCTTGTTTATCTTTAAAGGTATTTTTGTATGCTTCTAGGCTGCGCATAAAACCAAAGAATTCAGCGTCTTTGTTATATGCATTAGCATAGATAGCAGCAGCATCAGCATCACCTTGACCACGTACTGTACGAGCATTACGTTCAGCATCTGCAAGCATTACGGTTACACGGCGGTCTACTTCTGCGCGAATTGTCTCAGCTTTTTCTTGACCTTCTGAACGGTGCTCTTTAGCTACTGCAGTACGCTCAGCACGCATACGCTGGAAGATTGAGCTACTCACTTCTTGTGGTAAGTTAATTTGCTTAACACGCACATCAAGTACTTCAATACCTAGCTCTTGCGCACTTTCAGACGCTTGAACTAACGCTTCTTCCATCAATTCACTACGCTCGCCAGAGACAATCTCTTTGATTGTACGAGAACCGAAATTAGTACGCAGACCATTGTTCACCTTTTGCTTAAGCAGTGTTTCAGCATATTGCTTATCACCACGGGCACGTAGGTAAAATGCACTAAAGTCATTAATACGCCACTTCACATAAGAATCAACGATTAAGTCTTTTTTCTCACTAGTAACAAAGCGGTCAGCTTCACCATCTAGCGTTTGAATTCGTGCATCTAAGCGACGTACTTGGCTAAAGAAAGGTACTTTTAAGTGTAAACCTGGGCCATATACTACAGCGTTATCGTCACTGTCTTTTTCAACTTTGCTGAATAATAAGACAATTGCTTTTTCGCCTTCTTGTACAACAAAAATCGCAGAAAAAGACAGCACAACTGCAAGGGCAAGTATTACTAAACTAAAATTTTTCATCTTACTTATCTCCCCTCATTAAAACGGTCAGTTGCGAAACGATCATTACTTGAATTAACCGTGCTGTTACGTGATGGATTTAACTTATTGCGAAGATCTTGAATATCACTTGAGCTTGGTAGCGCAACACGCGTTGCTGTACCTTGCTTTTCCATGATTTTATCAAGCGGTAGATACATCATATTATTACCGCCTTCTACATCGACTAACACTTTAGAGCTGTTACCTAGCACTTCTTCCATCGCATCGATATATAAGCGCTTACGAGTTACTTCTTTCGCAGCTTGGTACTCAGGTAACAGTTTTTCAAAACGTGCTACTTCACCTTGCGCTTCTAAAGTAATACGCTCACGGTACGCTTCTGCTTCTTGTGTCATACGCGTAACTTGACCACGGGCACGAGGCTCAATTTCACGAGCGTAAGCTTCAGCTTCACGGATAAAACGTTCTTCATCTTCTTGTGCAGCAATAGCATCATCAAACGCGTCTTTTACTTCACCCGGCGGACGTGAATCTTTAAAGTTCACATCGCTTACGATAATACCCAAGTTGTAAGGCTCAATGATTTTGTTTAGTTCATCCCACGTTTGTTGGCGCACTAACTCACGACCAGTTGTTAGCACTTGGTCCATTTTTACATGACCAATCACATAACGAAGAGCACTATCAAGCGCTTGTTTCAAGCTGCCATCTGCGTCGGTTACGCTAAACTTGTATAGGTGTGGATCGATAACACGGTATTGTACTTCAAACTCTACATTTACCACGTTCTCGTCTTCTGTCAGCATGAAACCTTTTGCAGATAACGAGCGAACCGCTTCAATATCTACAGGGATCACGCGTTCAATGAAGGTCATTTTCCAACGTAAGCCAGGTTCTGCAATGCGATTGTATTGTCCAAATTGTAAAACAATACCGCGCTCGGCTTCTTTTACCGTGTAAATACCACTTAATGCCCATACAATGACGGCAATAATAAGGATGAAAGAAATGCCTGCGCCACCAAGTCCGCCGCCGTTTTTACCTGGCTTATTACCACCAAATAAACCGCCAAACTTGTTGCCGAATTTACGCATTACCTCGTCTAAATCAGGTGGGCCTTGATCTTTTCCGCCTTTATTATTCCACGGATCTTTATCATTGCCATTATTACCCGGTTCATTCCAGGCCATAGCTATACTCCATTGTTATCTAAATGAATTAGGTTAAATCTATCAAATCTACAGCATTTCTCATACTAAAAAAGACAAATGCTGGCGATTTTTAATCAGTCACTACAAAAGAGTCGAGGTCTTGTCCCATCTCTTTTTTTAAGCGATTCCATTCTGCCATTGGCAAGCGTACCGATAATAACCAGTTTCCTTGCTCATCAAAACGTTCTTGATGAACTGCGTTTAAGTTGAATAATGCTGCACGAATACGACCATGTTGTGGTGGTAATTTTAGCTCATCAGCAAACATCTTCTTGGCAAGTAACTCATTAATTGCCTCACTTAGCAGTTCACAGCCAACACCAGTGCGCGCCGACAACCAGACTCGTACCGGTTGACCTTCGTCGTTTCTATCTATACGTGGCGCAACGTCATCTAGCGCATCAATTTTGTTATAAACCAATAATTGCGGCACTTCATCTGCTTCGATTTCTTTTAAAACAGACTGTACTTGCTCAATATTTTCTTTTCGACGAGGGTCTGCCACATCGATAACATGCAACTGTAAATCAGCTTCACGGGTTTCTGTTAAGGTCGCTTTAAATGCTGCAACAAGGTCATGAGGTAAGTGACGAATGAAACCTACCGTATCCGCTAAAATAATTGGACCTATATCGCCGATATCTAACTTACGTAAGGTTGGATCTAGGGTTGCGAATAGCTGATCAGCAGCATACACATCTGAGTCAGTAATACGGTTAAATAACGTTGATTTACCCGCATTGGTATAACCTACTAGTGACACAGTTGGAATTTCATTTCGCGTACGAGCACGTCGCCCCTGCTCACGTTGAACAGCAACTTTATCTAAACGGGCACGAATATTTTTAATTCTTGCGCGCAGTAATCGTCTATCGGTTTCGAGCTGGGTTTCACCCGGACCACGTAACCCTATCCCGCCTTTTTGTCTTTCAAGGTGGGTCCACCCACGAATCAAGCGAGTAGAAATATGGCGTAACTGAGCTAACTCAACCTGAAGTTTACCTTCGTGAGTTCGCGCTCGCTGCGCAAAAATATCTAAGATCAAACTCGTACGATCAAGAACGCGGCACTGGCAAACGCGCTCTAAATTGCGTTCCTGTGACGGGCTAAGTTGATGGTTGAAAATAATGACATCTGCATTGTGGATTTTGACAGTTTCAGCGATTTCTTCTGCTTTTCCGGTCCCGACGAAAAGTTTCGGATGCGGTGCTTGACGACTGCCTTGCACAATCGCCAAACTACTAACACCAGCAGAAGATACCAACAACTCTAATTCGTGAAGATCTTCGCGATCTCCCTCTTTAGGTAAGTCGATATGAACTAAAACTGCCTGTTCGCCGGCTTCATAACGGTCAAACAAGCATTACGCTCCTAAGTTTAAAAATTTCCAGATTCTTGCTCTTCTGAATCATCACTTCCTTGAACGCCTTGGAAGTTAACAGAACGCGCTGGAACAACAGTTGAAATAGCGTGTTTATACACCATTTGATTTACGGTGTTTTCAAGTAAAATAACAAATTGGTCAAATGACTGGATTTTACCCTGCAATTTAATGCCATTAACCAAAAAGATTGATACTGGAATGCGCTCACGACGTAACGCATTTAAAAATGGGTCTTGTAACGACTGGCCTTTTGCCATGTTATTTTCCTTCGTTCTAGGTGTTATTATAATTAAGTAGCTGAACTAATTTAACAAAGCTAAAAAACTTTCAGCTACTACTAGCTTAGCGAACTTACTACACGTTGCAAGTTTTCTTCATCACCCGTAGTCAACCAAATTACTTCAGGCCAACCTCTTAACCAAGTCAGTTGTCGCTTGGCTAACTGCCGTGTGGCTGCAATACCACGAAAGACCATTTCATCATAGTCAATTTCGCCAGCAATGTAATCCCACATTTGTCTATAACCCACACAACGAATCGAAGGTAGGTCTGGGTGTAAATCCTTACGTTTATATAGGGATGAAACTTCATTTTCAAACCCCTGATCGAGCATTATTTTAAACCTTTTCTCAATTCGCTGATGTAATTCACTGCGATCATCAGGTGCAATGGCAAATTGATAGAAAGTATAAGGAAGCTCAGGCTGCTTTTGTTTTTGCAGCTCAGTCATTGTTTTACCTGTTATACGATACACTTCTAATGCACGATTAATTCTTTGCGAATCATTTTCGCTCATTTTTTTCGCTGCATCAGGATCGATTTTCACAAGTTCTTTATGCAAATGTGGCCAACCAAACTGTGCTGCTTCTTTTTCGAGTTCAGCACGTACTTCAGGTGATGCCTCTGGTAGCGGTGATAAGCCATCAATAAGCGACTTAAAATACATCATTGTACCGCCAACCAATACAGGTACTTTACCTTGCTGATGAAATAGATCAATCTTTTCAATTGCATCACGGCGAAAATCTGCCACTGAATAACTTTCTGCTGGGTCGATAATATCAATTAAGTGATGCGGCGCACGAGCAAGCTCTTCGGCATTTGGCTTTGCCGTGCCGATGTCCATATCTTTATAGACTAATGCTGAATCAACACTGATTATTTCTGTGTTTAAATACTCACACAGCGAAATTGCTAAATCTGTTTTCCCTGCAGCGGTTGGTCCCATTAAAAAAATGACGGGTAAGTTATTCAAGCCTAAATACCTTGCTTAGTTTAAAAACTGAGATAGTTCTATTTTAACTGCTTTTTGACGTAAAAGTTGCATAGTTTGTGGATTATTTTCTAACCGAGCCACTTGCTCCATAAAGGCTTGGCTTGCGTAATAACGTGTTGGTATTTGTTGAGTTAACCAAGCTAACCATTCATCGAGTGAACTTGGTGAGGCTTTACAGCCAGCAATAAGCCGCTCAATAGCATCACTTACATCAAGTATATACACGCAAGGCGGAAGCTTTTTAACCATCACAAACTGTTTTTCTATTACTAAATCAAAACCAAGTAAGGTAAACCACGACTGCTGAGCATTTAACGCGCTAATATCATCAGCACTTGCATTTACTCGCACAGGTAACAATAAGGCTTTGCCATCAAGGCTACCTGCTTGCTCTACGTGCGCTTGCCAGTCGAGTGCTATTGCATGCTTAAAGTGCGCAGCAAAGAGTTGGTTGTCTTCACTAAATACGCACTCGCCTTCTCGTACATGAATAAGCTTGGCAAGTTTTGCTTGCTCTACAACCGGTGCTGTAACACTTGGCTCTGGGCGTACTTGGTCAAAATGCGCAGCATGTTGCTCGCTGATCCCTTGATAAAATGCATTGACATCTTGGTGAGATGTTTTACTGCGGCCCTGGCTGTCGCTACTAAAGCCACCACCAGAGCGCCCTGCTCCAGTTGCCCCAGAATAACTCACTGAACGTGTCGGCTGTAATTCAGATTTAGGGTAATCATACTGCTCTGTTGGCGCTGATTGAGTAAAACTTGGCTGTGTGCTGCTTGAGTGCGCCTCATCAAACGGAGCATGCTGAAAAGCAGTGTCATTATGCTCTGTAAAACCAGCTTCGTGCTGAAGCGGCACCACCACTTGTTTTATTGCCTGCAGGATAAAGTCATGCACTAAACGGCCTTGATGAAAACGCACTTCATGTTTTGCTGGGTGCACGTTTACATCGACCTGACGTGGGTCAATATCAATATAAATGACAAAACCGGGTAGCTCTTCAGAGCCTGCGACTTCTTCAAAGGCTTGGCGGATTGCATGTAAAATGAGTTTATCGCGCATCATGCGATTATTCACATAGGTATATTGCGTGCTATTCGTTGAGCCCACGGGCAATACCCAACCTCGCAACATCAAACCTGCTTCACCTGACTGAATATGCAGCCCCTGTTCACTAAATGCTTTACCCGCCACTTGTGCAACACGGCTTATCGCTTGCTCAGGGTTTGGTTTAGCACGGTATTGACGCACGACCTTGCCATTATGAGTCAGGGTGATAGAGACATCAAAACGACTCAGCGCAATACGCTTTATGAGCTCATCAATATGTGAAAACTCGGTTTTCTCGGTGCGAAGAAATTTACGGCGCGCAGGGGTATTAAAGAATAAGTCTTTCACCTCAATGGTGGTACCATCAGGGTGTGCGGTTGGCTTAACCTGCACCGCCATATCGCGGCCTTCAGCAAACGCTTGCCATGCAGCCTCTTGCTGCTTTGGCTTTGAGCTTAAAGTTAAGCGAGAAACAGAACTAATTGATGCTAACGCTTCACCACGAAAACCCAGTGAGCAAATGTTCTCAAGATCATCGAGTGACTTAAGCTTACTCGTAGCATGGCGCGACAAGGCTAATGTTAGTTCATCTTTATTAATGCCAGAGCCATTATCGCGGATACGAATTAGCTTATGCCCACCACGCTCAATATCTATTTGAATGCGCGTTGCGCCAGCATCTAAACTGTTTTCTACCAGCTCTTTAACAACGGATGCTGGGCGTTCAACCACTTCACCCGCAGCAATTTGGTTAGCCAATCGCGCGGGTAGTATTTCTATACTCATAGTGTTCCTAACACGAAAATTGACTAGCTTTGAGGAATATCAAGCTCTTGACCAATAAATAAGGTATTCGATTTTAAGTTGTTGGCCGTTTTTAGCTTACTCACCGAGGTGTTGTATCTGCTTGCTAAAATACTTAACGATTCACCAGGGCGAACTTTGTGTTTAGTCGGAAACTGCGACTTTAACTTAGCAAATAGTGAGTCATCTGGTGGATTCTTCATGTAGTAATTTTTAATCGAGGTGAAAATTGCTTTAGCTAAGCGCTCCTGATGCTGCGCCGTTTTTAGCATTCGCTCTTCACGCGGATTCGAAATAAACCCTGTTTCGACCAAAATAGACGGAATATCGGGTGATTTCAATACCGCAAGGCTCGCCGCTTGTGGGCGTTTCTTATGCATTTTAGCCACTTTTCGTAATTCGCTAACCACTTCTTCTGCGACACTAAAACCTGTTTTCATCGAGTGATCCATCGACATATCTAGCAGTGCTTGTGCTAAATATTTTTCGCTTGCAGTATCTTTTAATACCCCAGCTGCACCACCTAAAAGCTCTGAGTGTTTTTCTTTATCCTCAATCCATTTACCAATTTCTGAATTTGCACGGCGTAGTGATAGCACCCACACTGAGGCACCGTTTGGTTGTGGACTAGTAAAGGCATCCGCATGAATCGACACAAAGAAGTCAGCTTTTTTCTTACGAGCTATGCTAGTACGGGTGTTTAAATTTACAAAGTAGTCACTGCGGCGCACCATACGCGAAATCATGCCTTTTTCAGCATCTATCATTCGCTCTAAGCGCTTCGCTATTTGTAGCGTAATATCTTTTTCATAAGTGCCTGATGGACCAATTGAACCGGGGTCTTCACCACCATGACCTGCATCAATGGCAATAACAATATCGCGCTCTTGATTAAGTTCGCGTTTTTTCACACTGGTATTGGTCGAAGCAACGGGCTCAGCCTTCGGTGTTTTATCAACAAGGTCAACCACTAAACGATGCTTGTAGGGATCGGTTGGTAGTAAAGCAAATACAACAGGTTTACTGGCACGGGCTAGCTCAAAGACAAAACGCACACTTTTGCTGTCTTTTGGTTTTGAGTAGCGCAGTTTGGAAACAATCTGATGCTTTTGAGGAATAGCTGGCAAGCTATCTAGTTTGTCGGTATTTTTTAAATCAATGACTAAACGAGCTGGGTTTTTCAGCATGAAATAGCTGAAATCAGGCTTATCGTTTAAATCAAAGACCACTCGAGTGCTGTCAGGTGAGGGCCACACTCGTACGCTATTAATGGTATTTTGTGCAAGCGCAATCTGGCTAACAACCAATAACATCAAAGTAGTTAATAGTTTAAACGTACAACGACCCATTTTTACTAATACACCTTTATTTTTATATGTTTATTATTGCGCGCTCGTAAGTTGCTGAACAATAGCCTTACCACGCTCGGTTAAGCTATTAATTGTAATAGCACGCGCCTCGCCTTCATAGCGTAGGGTGATATCAAGATCTGGTGTTGGAATAAATTCGCCGCCTTTTTCAGGCCATTCCACAACACAAATGGCCTGTGGTGAAAAATAGTCACGAATTCCCATATATTCAAGTTCTTCAGGATCACCTAAGCGATATAAATCAAAGTGATAGACATCAGCTTTGGCTAATTGGTAAGGCTCAACCAGTGTATAAGTTGGACTCTTAACCTTACCTTGATGACCGAAACCTTGCACGATACCACGGGTTAATGTCGTTTTACCGGCACCTAAATCACCATGTAAGTAGATGACTGCTCCTTGCTCCATTAAGGTTGCAAGTTGCTTACCCATATTAACCGTTGCTGCTTCATCAGCGAGTGGAAAACCAACACTGTCGGTCATTATTACCTCATGAAAAACTAAAAACACATTACTTTGTTAATCATACCAGAATAATTTTGTAAGGCGAGAATCACTCTTATGACTAATTTGACAAAAAAAAGCCGGCAAAGTTGCCGGCTTTTTAGCTTAAACAGAATTTTGTTTACAGACCTAGTTTCTTCTCAAGGTAGTGGATGTTTGTACCACCGTTTTGGAAGTTCTCATCTGCCAAGATTTTCTTGTGCAGTGGTGTGTTGGTCTTGATGCCATCGATCACTAATTCGTTTAACGCATTGCGTGAACGAGCAATGGCTACATCACGGTTTTCACCGTAACAGATCAGCTTACCAATCATTGAATCGTAATGAGGTGGTACTGTGTAATCTGCGTAGATATGGCTGTCCCAACGAATACCTAATCCGCCTGCAGGGTGGAATCGCGTGATTTTACCTGGTGATGGAATAAAAGTGTCTGGGTCTTCCGCATTAATACGGCACTCAATTGCATGACCACGAATAACCACATCTTCTTGTGTGAATGATAGTGGCTGACCCGCTGCAATTTTTAGCTGCTCTTTGATTAAGTCAACGCCAGTGACCATTTCTGTTACTGGGTGCTCAACCTGAATACGGGTATTCATTTCGATGAAATAGAACTCGCCGTTTTCGTATAAGAATTCGAACGTACCTGCACCGCGGTAACCAATTTCGATACATGCACGAGTACAACGGTCACCGATAAACTTACGCATTTCAGCTGTGATACCTGGCGCTGGCGCTTCTTCAACAACTTTTTGGTGACGACGTTGCATTGAACAATCACGCTCACCTAAGTGAACGGCATTGCCTTGACCGTCTGCCAGTACTTGAACTTCGATGTGACGTGGGTTTTCAAGGAATTTTTCCATGTAAACCATGCCATTACCAAAGAACTGCTTTGCTTCTTGCTGAGTAAGAGCGATTGAGTCAATCAGTTCTTTTTCGCTGCGAACAACACGCATACCACGACCACCGCCGCCGCCTGCTGCTTTAATGATTACAGGGTAACCAATACGCTTAGCGATTTGAATGTTGCGCTCACTGTCTGCCGTTAATGGGCCATCAGAACCTGGTACACAAGGTACACCGGCTTTACGCATCGCTTCGATTGCAGAAACTTTATCACCCATTAAACGAATCGTGTCGCCTTTAGGACCGATAAATACAAAGCCGCTTTGCTCAACTTGATCAGCAAAGTCTGCATTTTCAGAAAGGAAACCATAACCTGGGTGGATAGCAACTGCGTCTGTTACTTCTGCCGCTGCAATAATGCGCGGAATATCTAAGTAACTTTCAGTGGCTGCTGGTTTACCAATACAAATTGTTTCGTCTGCCAGTAACACGTGCTTAAGATCACGGTCTGCCGTTGAATGCACAGCAACAGTTTTGATCCCAAGCTCTTTGCAGGCGCGCAGTACGCGAAGTGCAATTTCACCTCGGTTTGCAATGACTACTTTATCTAACATAGAGTTGGCCTTTTGTTGCGCTATTATTCAATAATGAATAAAGGTTGATCGAATTCTACTGGCTCGCCATTTTCAACTAAGATAGCTTTTACTGTGCCTGCTTTATCAGATTCGATTTGGTTCATCATCTTCATTGCTTCAACGATACATAACGTATCGCCAACATTTACTTTAGAACCTACTTCTACGTATGGTGCTGCTTCTGGAGAAGCCGCTGAGTAGAATGAACCAACCATAGGAGATTTAACTTGATGGCCAGTCGGTGCAGCTGGAGCAGCCGCTTCTGCTGCTGGTGCCTCTGCTACTGGAGCTGGAGCCGCTGCTGGTGCAGGTGCTGCAAACTGCTGTGGTGCATACTGCATTGCAGGTGCTGCAGACATGTTGTTACGATTGATGCGTACTGACTCTTCACCTTCAGTGATTTCTAATTCAGCAATACCAGATTCTTCTACTAGTTCGATAAGTTTTTTGATCTTGCGAATATCCATTGAACGACCCGCCTGTTAGTTATTTAAAAAATTAATGTGTGTTTTGCAACCGGCTAACAGCAGCTTCAAGTGCCACCTTATAACCCATTGCTCCTAATCCAATAATGGCGCCTTGTGCCACATCCGAAAAATACGAATGATGACGGAATGCTTCTCGAGCATGCACATTACTTAAATGCACCTCGTAAAAGGGAATGTTTACACTGAGTAATGCATCCCGTAAGGCTACGCTTGTATGCGTAAATGCAGCAGGATTGATAATTATTGCATCAACCATTTGCCATGCATCGTGAATGCGTTCTATTAATGCAGCTTCACTGTTACTTTGGAAATGCGTTAAATCAACATTGAGACCGGCAGCAACCAGGCTAAGTTCAGCTATAATCTCATCAAGAGATTGAGTACCGTACTTTTCTGGTTCACGCTTGCCAAGCATGTTTAAATTTGGCCCATTTAGAACTAAAAGTTTGAATTTTGCAGCCATAATACGCGATATATCCTATAAGTAAGCAGTTTAACCATATTCATCATAAACCCACGCTTAACCTAAGCGTGCTGATGTAAAATAGCAACTATTTCTCACGTTAACCACCTATTATAGATATTTCGACGTAAATAGCAGCAAAATACTGGTCTAATCACTCCCCATTCGTGGTAAAGTCAAGCATAGCAAGGCACACAACAGGGTCATTCCAGCTGTTTTCCTGTTGATAAATTGAGCTTCAATCAGTGAATTTGCTATTTTTCACTTAAAATAAGTATTTTTTACGATGCAGATACAAAAACGCCACTCAGATGAGTGGCGTTTTGCTATTTTCTTGCACGTTTGCGTTTATTTAGCGGTATTTCGAACTTTTGCTAAATGTTCTGCAAAGTCTTTGGCATTTAAAAAGCCTGTTACACGTTGCTCTAAAAGCTCATTACCTTGGCTATCAAAGAACAAAATGCTCGGCAACCCAAATACCGTGTATTCTTCCATTAGCTCAATTGTTTTTGCATCGCTTTCTGTTAAATCGATTTGAATTAATTCAAAGTGAGCAAACTGCTCTTGCACTTTAGCATCAGGAAACGTGTAGTGCTCAAACTCTTTACAGGCAACACACCAGTCGGCATATAAGTCGACCATCACTAAGCGCCCTTCGCTACTTGCCTGTGCAATTTCTTCTTTTAATTCACTTAGATTAGCAACTTGTCTAAAACCATGTGTTTGCACAGCAGCTTCTCCAACCACCGCTTTACTTGGCCAGAAATAACTTTTCGTTAAACTCGCCCCAGTTACAACCAATAAGGTAGCAGTAAACCACAATGCTGTTTTTAGCTTGCCCTGTGATTGACCACTTTGCCAATGGTGTAAATAAAGCGCTGTAGCAAGTGCCAATAAACCCGCCATTAACCAGATAATTTCAATATCAACAATACGCTCAAGCAGAATAAGTGGTACAACTAGCATAATGAAACCAAATAGGGTTTTCACTTGCTCCATCCAACCACCGGCTTTTGGTAGTAATTTACCACCAGAAGTCCCCAGTAATAATAATGGTAAGCCCATGCCTAAACTGAGCACATAAAGTGTTAAACCACCAACTAGATAGTCACCACTTTGCGCCACATAAAGTAAAGCAGCAGATAAAGGTGCTGTTGTACATGGTGAAGCAATCAAACCAGACAGTACACCCATCATAAATACGCCAACATAGTTGCCGCCTTTTTGCTGGTTACTAACCTGAGTGAGTTTATTCATCATGCCGCTAGGTAACTTGATTTCGTACCAGCCAAACATCGACATTGCCAGCAATACAAATAAGATACTAAAGCTAATTAGTACAGTAGGATGCTGTAAATACCCTTGTACTTGCCCACCTAATGATGCAACCACTAAGCCCAGTGCTGCGTAAGTAACGGCCATACCTTGTACATACACAAAAGACAGCGAGAACGCTTTTTTAGTCGACAAATTCTGCTGACCCGCAATAAGGCTCGACAAAATCGGAAACATTGGGAATACGCATGGTGTAAAGGCAAGACCAACACCCACTAAAAAGAAGATTACTAGGTTAGTTAGTAAACCTTGCGATGCCAGCTTATCGGTATATGACTGCTCACCAGCTGGTTTTGAAACTTCTTGAGAAGGGGCTGATGACGCTTCATTAGTATCGGCTGCTTGTGTTAATGCCGCTAATGCGTTCCCCGCATCTGCAGCCTGTGATACTTGCTCACCTGCAATCACAGATAAAGGAATGGTTCTAACTTCTGGCGGATAACATAACCCCGCCTCGGCACAGCCTTGAAAACGCACTTTAACAACCGCATCTTCTGTGACGTTACTGAGCTTAGAAACCACACTTAACGAATCAAAGAATACCTCAGTCTTACCAAAAAACTCATCTTCAATAATCACGCCCTTGCCAAGATCAGGAACTTCAATATCAGCGCCTTTGGCAATAATTTCGACTTTCTTTTTGTAAAGGTAATAATCAGGCGCAATATCCCAGCCAATAAATAAGGTTTTGCCTTGCTGGTCAAAATCGAAAACAAACGCCTGATCAACCGGGAGAAATGTTTGCTCCGCAGGTTGTAGTAGATTTCCAAGTAAATTGTTATTACTTGCACTTGCTGGCATAAGCCACAATGCACAAAGTAATAAAAGGAACGATCGCATTAATTAAGTACCTCATCCATCCAATTAAAATAGGCTAAATTGCCCGTAGCCACATCAACGACCTGAATTTCAGGCACCTCATAACTATGCAATTTCTTGATAGTTTGGATCACCTCATTCATTTTTTCTGACTTAGTTTTGATCAGTAACTTACTTTCAATAGCTTGAGTCACCTCGCCTTCCCACATGTAAATAGATTCAATAGTAGGCAAAATGTTCACACAAGCAACCAGCTTTTCTTTAACTAGATGCTGTGCCAACTGACGGGCTTCAGCCTCATTTGCACAAGTCGTAAAAATAAGTCGAAAATGCGTAGTCATAAGGAACCTTTATTTGATTACGTGAGTCGCACCATAGTAGCCGATAGTAACTATAATGTGTAGCGAGCAAGGTGATCCTAGGTTCCGTCTTGAAAAATGACCTGCTCACCCCAATTTATATTTCACTGACTCGAAAGAGAATGACATTTTTTAGAGAGCGTTATGTTTAGATTTTTGTTTTTGTTATTTATTTTAGTGCCGATTGTGGAGATCGCGTTACTCATCCAAGTGAGTGAAGTGATCGGCGGCTTTGCCACCATAGCGCTTGTAATTGTAACCGCGATTGTCGGTGCGAAATTAGTGAAGCAACAAGGTATGGGCGCGATTCAAAACGTGCAATTACAAATGGCACAAGGGCAAATGCCTGCAAAAGAATTATTTACTGGATTATGTGTGATTATCGCCGGTGTTTTATTAATGACACCAGGCATCATGACTGACTTTTTTGGCTTTTTACTACTTACGCCAGCAATCCGCAACAAACTGGCTGCAGGCCTTGCTAGTCAAGCGACTGTGCGTATGAGTTCACAGGCAAATCAAGGCTCTGCACACTTCCAATATCATAGTAAAACAACCACTCATGAAGAGCCAAACCATCAACCTACAACTATTGATGGTGAATTTGAGCGAAAAGATTAAAATTTTTTAATTTTTTTACTTGGATTTTTTTAAGCCACCCCCATTAATGAATGCAATGAAACGCAACGGGTGGCTTAGCACTCCCCTGCAATAACACAAGATTTTTTCTGTACTGTTCAGAAACTGTTAGGAGAACTAAATAAATGAACATTCGTCCTTTACATGATCGCGTCATCGTTAAGCGTCTAGAAGAAGAAACTAAGTCTGCTGGCGGTATTGTATTAACTGGCTCTGCAGCTGAAAAATCAACTCGCGGAGAAGTTATCGCTGTTGGTAATGGCCGTGTTTTAGACAACGGTGAAGTAAGAGCATTAGAAGTTAAAGCCGGTGACACTGTGCTGTTCGGCTCTTATGTTGAAAAAGCTGAAAAGATCGAAGGTCAAGAGTACCTGATCATGCGTGAAGATAACATTCTAGGCATTGTAGGCTAATCCTACTTTTCGTTTAGCAACCCGTTTACAGAATTTAAGAGGAATTTAATCATGGCAGCAAAAGAAGTACTTTTTGCAGGTGACGCACGTGGCAAAATGCTAACTGGCGTAAACATTTTAGCAAACGCAGTAAAAGTAACTTTAGGTCCTAAAGGCCGTAACGTTGTATTAGACAAATCATTCGGCGCTCCAGTGATCACTAAAGATGGTGTATCTGTAGCTAAAGAGATCGAGCTTGAAGACAAGTTCGAAAACATGGGCGCACAAATGGTTAAAGAAGTAGCGTCGAAAGCGAATGACGCTGCAGGTGACGGTACAACAACTGCAACAGTATTAGCGCAAGCTATCGTAAACGAAGGCTTAAAAGCAGTTGCAGCGGGTATGAACCCTATGGACCTTAAGCGTGGTATCGACAAAGCAGTTACTGCAGCAGTTGAAGAGCTTAAAGCACTTTCTGTTCCATGTGCAGACACTAAAGCAATTGCACAAGTAGGTACTATTTCTGCTAACTCTGATAAAGAAATCGGTGACATCATTGCAGAAGCAATGGAAAAAGTAGGCCGTGATTCAGGCGTTATCACTGTTGAAGAAGGTCAGTCGCTAGAAAACGAATTAGACGTAGTTGAAGGTATGCAGTTTGACCGCGGTTACCTTTCTCCATACTTCATCAACAACGCTGAAAAAGGCGCTGTAGAGCTAGACAACCCATTCATTCTACTTGTAGACAAAAAAGTATCTAACATCCGTGAGCTACTACCTACATTAGAAGCTGTTGCTAAAGCTAGCAAGCCACTACTTATCATTGCTGAAGACCTTGAAGGTGAAGCACTTGCAACACTTGTTGTAAACAACATGCGCGGCATCGTTAAAGTATCTGCGGTTAAAGCTCCTGGTTTTGGCGACCGTCGTAAGGCAATGCTACAAGACATCGCAGTGTTAACAGGTGGTACTGTTATTTCTGAAGAAATCGGTTTAGAGCTAGAGAAAGCGACAATCGAAGACCTAGGTACAGCGAAGCGCGTTGTGATCACTAAAGATGATACAACAATCATCGACGGTGCAGGCGAAGAAGACGGCATCAATGGTCGTGTTGCACAAATCAAAGCACAAATCGAAGAAGCGACGTCTGACTACGATAAAGAGAAACTACAAGAGCGTATGGCTAAACTAGCTGGCGGTGTTGCAGTAATCAAAGTTGGCGCAGCAACTGAAATCGAAATGAAAGAGAAAAAAGACCGCGTTGAAGATGCTCTACACGCAACTCGCGCAGCGGTTGAAGAAGGTGTTGTACCAGGTGGTGGTGTTGCACTAGTTCGCGTAGCAAGCAAACTTGTTGAACTTGCTGGCGACAACGAAGACCAAAGCCACGGTATCAAAGTTGCACTACGTGCGATGGAAGCACCACTTCGTCAAATCGTAACTAACGCAGGTGACGAAGCATCTGTTGTTGTTAACTCAGTAAAAGGCGGTGAAGGTAACTACGGTTACAACGCAGCATCAGGCGAGTACAACGACATGATCGAAATGGGTATCTTAGACCCAACTAAAGTAACGCGTTCTGCACTACAGTACGCAGCTTCAATCGCGGGTCTTATGATCACAACTGAAGCAATGGTTGCTGAAATCCCGAAAGATGAGCCAGCTGCTCCAGATATGGGCGGCATGGGCGGCATGGGTGGTATGGGCGGCATGATGTGATAAACATCACCTCCTAAGCACCTCGCTTAAAAAACCCAGCTCCGGCTGGGTTTTCTTTTAGCTATCAGTTTTAAGCTATCAGCTATCAGAAACTGACTGATCTGACTCCATAAAAGTAGACACCTTTTTGGAGTCAGTAATCATGAAAGTAAAGTCACAGCGTAGATATTCCCTCGAATTTAAAATAAAAGTCGTTCAAGAGTCGTTAGACACCACAGATACAGTTAAGATGGTCGCTAATAAGTACGGTATTCATCCTGACATGCTATCAAGTTGGAGAAGTCACATGACCTCGAAAAAGAAAACGGCAAAGCCACTAAAGAACCAAGGCCCTGACAAATCATACACAGATTTAGAACGCCAAATTCGCAAGCTTGAGAAGCAACTCGAAGATGCTCAGTTGGAGAATGACGTTTTAAAAAAGGCGAAGGTCTACTTCGACAGCCTAAAAGAATAAGGTTCGAATATATCCACAAGGTCACAGACGC